>JAYVUQ010000807.1:0-14331 GCA_043787785.1 Bryobacteraceae bacterium | reverse complement strand
TTCTACAGGCACAACCGCATTATGGCATGAAACTGCGTCATTCCTATCGCTTCAACCAACTCAACACCGCCCGGTTCACTTTCGCCGGCGCGTCCTGCTGGGCAAAGTGGCCCGCTTCGGGGATCGTCACCAGGGTCCAGTCATCCACCCATTCCCAGGTCCCGGTCAAGGCACCAGGCAGTAGTGCCCAGTCCTTCAATCCGTGAATCTGCAACACTGGGCATTGCGGCTTGATCACCGGCCCCGCAGCTTCCTGATACGGTTCCCGCGGATAGTTGCGCCGGTAGTAGTTCATCATGGCGTCGAAGCTCGAGCGCGAAAACGCCTCCACATACTTCTTGCGCGCCTCCGGATCGGCCACCCAGCGCGCCAACCCTTCCGCCGTCAACTTGGTGTGCGAATCCGGCTGCTGAAAATTGCGCGCGTATTCGCTGGCCTTCTGCTGTTCGGGATTATGCGCCAACTCACGCGCCAAACCACGCGGATGGGGCAGGTTCACGATGATCAGCTTATCCACCACCTGAGGCGCATGAAACGCCAACTGCCAGGCGATCGCGCCACCCCAATCATGTGCCATCACAACGGCCTTCGCGGTGCCTTGCGCCTGAATCACAGCGACCACATCGCTCACCAGGAGGCGCATGTCATACTGCTCCAGCCCTTCCGGCTGTCCGCTCAGATTAAAGCCCCGCAGATCCATCGCCACGGTCCGGTAACCGGCTTCGGACAATGCTTCCATCTGGGCCCTCCAGGTGTACCAGAAGTCCGGGAAGCCATGGATCATCACTACCAGTTGGCCCGTCTTCGGGCCCAACGCCGCGTAGTGAATTTTCACACCCTTTGAGTCGGCGAAGCCATGCTCCACTTTCCCCTCGATGTCGCCCGCCTCCAAGCTGGCCAATCCCATCAACCCCATCCACATCGCCATCTTCATTAGTGCTCCTAATTGCAAACCATTTGCCAAAATGGTTGACAGACTCCCGCCTATCTCATAAACTGGACCAAGGTGGTCGTAGATGCCATCGTAATGCTCTTTTCCAGTTTTACCGGCCAGATCTTCCCGGCACCCTTTTGGCAAAGCCCCGCGAAGATCCAGCCCTTTCATCAACCTTTATGGCTGACGATCTCCCTATTGTAGGGGACTCTGTCGGCCCGTGAGAAAACGGAGTCACAATTCACATGGTCCTCGCCCCGCTTACCTTTCTGCTGGCCTTTGCGCAGCCCCCAACACAAGTCACGCTGCGCGGCCGCATCGTGGACGCCACTCAGGCGCCGATTCCAAACGCGCAAATCGTAGTCAAGCCACATGCCCCGGTTTTCACCAATGCGGAGGGCGAATTCACGGTCGCCCTGACTCCTGGGTCCGTCACGATTCAAGTCTCCCGCGATGGCTTCCTCACCCATTCCCATACGTTGACCCTCCCGGCTACCGGGCTCACGATTGCCGATATCCAGTTGCAAGTCTCTAGCGTGATCGGCGTCGTTACCGTCACCGAAGCGCCCGGCTACCTCACCGCGGCCACCAGTTCCGCCACCCGTACACCCACGCCGCTGCTGAATCTGCCCCAATCGATCACCGTGGTTACCCAGGAACAAATCCGGGATCAGTTGATGATGAGCGTTGGCGACGTCGTTCGCTATGTTCCCGGCATCACGGCCCATCAGGGCGAAAACAACCGTGACCAAGTCATCATCCGCGGCAACAGTTCCTCCGCCGACTTCTTCGTAAATGGGGTGCGCGACGACGTCCAATACTTCCGCGATCTCTACAACCTCGAACGCGTCGAGGCGCTCAAAGGCCCGAACGCGATGACCTTCGGCCGCGGCGGCGGCGGTGGCGTGATCAACCGCGTCACCAAAGAGCCTCTATTTCAGCCTTTGCGCGCTTTCTCCCTTCAGGGCGGCTCCTATCGCAACCGTCGCTTCTCCAGTGACATCAACCAATCCGTCAATAGCAAAATCGCCTTCCGGATGAATGCGCTCTACGAAAATTCCGATAGCTTCCGAAAGTTCCTCAATCTGGAGCGCGCCGGCGTCAATCCGTCGCTCACCATCGCCGCCACGGCTCAAACTCGCATTACCCTCAGTTACGAACACTTCCGGGACCAACGGGTCGCCGATCGCGGTGTCACTTCTTTCCAAGGCCGTCCGGCCGATGTTCCAATCTCCACCTTCTTTGGCAACCCTGACGAAAGCCGCGTCCATGCCTATGTCAACCTGGGTTCAGCCAGCGTCGAACATCAGGCCGGTCGCTTGAATCTGCGTAACCGCACTATGTTTGGCCACTATGACCGGGGCTACCAGAACTTCGTTCCCGGCGTCGTGAATGCCGCCAGTGTCGCCCTCTCCTCTTACAACAATGCCACCCAGCGCCTGAACTCTTTTAACCAGACCGACGCCACCTATACGCTGGAGACCGGCATACTGAGGCATACTTTACTGACTGGCGCGGAGTTTGGCCGCCAGATCACCGATAACTTTCGTCAAACTGGCTTCTTTAACAACACGGCCACCAGTATTCTGGCCCCCCTGGCCAATCCGGTCGACTTTACCCCGATTACCTATCGCCCCAACGCGACCGACGCCAACAATCATCTCCAAACCAACCTGGCCGCCGTCTACGCGCAGGACCAAATCGAAGTAAACCGTTTTGTCCAGGTGATCGCAGGCATACGGGTCGACCGCTTCGACCTGAACTACCTCAACAATCGCACCCTCGACCGTCTGCGCCGACCCGACACCTTGGTGTCGCCCCGCGCCGGCGTCGTCGTCAAGCCCATCGCCCGCATGTCTCTCTACGGCAACTATTCCGTCTCTTACCTGCCCAGTTCCGGTGACCAATTCTCGTCCCTCACCACCATCACCCAACAGGTAAAGCCGGAAAAGTTCGAGAACTACGAGGCCGGCCTCAAGTGGGACCTCAGCCGCGGCCTCTCTCTTACCACCGCCGTCTTTCGCCTCGACCGCGCCAATACGCGCGCCACCGACCCCAACGAGCCCACTCGCATCATCCAAACCGGCAGCCAACGTACTAACGGCTTTGAGCTCGGCCTCCAGGGAAACGTCACCCGCAAGTGGAAGCTTTCCGGCGGCTACTCCTATCAGGACGCTTTCGTCACCGCCGCCACCACCGCTGCCCGCGCCGGCGCTCAGGTTGGCCAAGTGCCGCATCATAACTTTTCCTTGTGGAACAACTACCAGGTTCTTCCCCGGCTCGGTGTCGGCTTGGGCGTCATCAATCGCTCCAACATGTTTGCGGCGATTGACAACACCGTGGTGGTCCCCTCCTACACCCGGGCCGACGCCGCTGTCTTTTACTCCCTAACCGAATGGCTGCGTCTCCAGGTGAACGTCGAAAATCTCCTGGATCGCCGGTATTACGTAAACGCCGATAGCAACACGAACATCTCCCCCGGTTTTCCGCGCGCCGTGCGCGTCGGCCTCACGGCCCGCTTCTAGCCGAACGAATCTTTACAGAGGGCCGCCGATATCCGGGTAACGCATCGCGGGTAGGTGCCGTCCAGGTCATGGGCGGCTTCGGCCCCCGACGAAGGAGAAAGATCAAGATGAAATTCCGTTTCTTTTCGAGCCTGGCCGCCCTGGCTCTCGCTGCGTCGTCCCTCTTCGCGGCCGACGTTACTGGCAAGTGGGTGGGCACGATGCAAACGCCCAATGGCGACCGCGAGATGGTGATGAACCTCAAAGCCGACGGCGGCAAGCTTACTGGCAAAGTAAGTGGCATGCGCGGCGATACCGATATCACCGATGGCAAGGTCTCCGGCGACAACGTCTCCTGGGTCGTCGTTCGCAACTTCAACGGCAATGAAATGCGCCAGGAGTACAATGGCAAAGTTACGGGCGCGGAGATGAAGCTCTCGATTTCCTTTGGTGAGCGCACCATAGAAGTCACCGCCAAAAAGGCCGAATAGCTTTGCCCCGTTCAGGAGTGCGGGCCAAGGTCCGCGCTCCTGGCGTCGGCTCTCAGTTTCGTCCCGCCGACCCCACCAAGGCCACGGCTACCATATAGACTACCGCCGCAATGCCCACCATACCCCGCGCGGCCGGTGACTCGGAAAGCTCTTTCCATACTAAGAGTCCCAACCCCGCTACCAACAACGGCGCTCCGTGGGTCAGCACATATTGCAAAAGCACTCCCGGACTGTCAGCCGCCGCCGCCGAGGACATCAACAAGGTTGCCAAGGCTCCCACCGCAAACACCGCTCCGCCTAAAATTCCAAGGGCATGCTCTTTCCATCCTCCCTGGAAGTACCGGAAAAACTGCACCGCTGGGCCTTGCACGGGAAGGTTCATGAAGTAGAGGTTGAAGACAAAGGTCGAAATGAAAATCCCCAACATGAACACAAATATGAAAGAGTATGCCCCCAGCCCGATATCGGCAACCCGGGCCATCTGGCCTACCCCTGGCACAAAGCCCATCATCAAGCCGCCAGCGCACGCAAACACCACACTCTTCCAGCTCGCCGCGCCCGCTTCCGTCTGCTTCTCTTCCCGCCGCCGCCGATAGTATTTGGGCCCGCCAGGTTGGGCGCTCGGCATCACCTCGGCTTTGGTAACTATCTCGGGCTCCACATGCGCCACGATCCGCTTGGCGGCCGCCAGACACAGCAAAATAACCACGGCCAAGAGCGCCCAGCCAATCCCCAAAAAAATGAAATTCACGCCACGCTTCTCGATCAGCGCCCATACGCTTTCCACCAACAAGGCCACCGCGAAACTCGACGGAAAGGCCAGAGAAATTCCACCGATCGACGACCCCGCCAAAATCAGCAGGTTCGCCAAGTTAAACAGGCAGCCCGCGGCAAAGGCTGTCACGATTGCCCGTTTGCCCGCCGTCAAAGAGATGTTGTCCCAGAAGCTGAGGTCGGTCCCCATGGAACCGAACGTCAAACCCGCAATGAGTGCCGCGATGATCGTTCCAAACGCGAAGTCGAAATAATAGAGTTCAAAACGCCAACTGCCGCCTAATTTGTAGGTAGCGACCCAGAATGCGCCGCACAACAATGCCAGCAAACCTAGCAGCAGCGCTACTTCATAACTTGACGGGACGATCATGCCACTTCCTTAAATTTCGGTTGGCTTCTCCAACTGCAAAAACTACAGCCAAGCGTTGAAGACGCAAACGTAGTGTAAATTGTTAAGTTTCATCATACACTCCATTTCGTAACTAATTTCCCCGTGCGCTCCAGCGGTTCGATAGACTATGGACGATGAAAGCTGCTTATTATGGCGGTTCGCGCCAAATCGATATCCGGGAATGCGTTCCCGTCCCTCCCGCCGCGGGGCAAATCCGCGTCCGTGTCTCGCACTGCGGCATCTGCGGTACCGACCTCCACGTCTACCTGGGCGACCTGGACCATCGCATCGGCCTGCCAGAAGTGATCGGCCATGAAGGCTCCGGCACTGTCGCTGAACTCGGCCCCGGCGTCACTGGTTTCTCCGTCGGTCAGCCGGTCGCGGTGATGCCGATCATCTCCTGCGGCCAATGTCCGGCCTGCCGGGCCGGCCACTACCACGTCTGCCATCAACTGAAGGTCATCGGCATTGAAGCTCCCGGGGCCATGCAATCCTCCTGGACCGTCCCCGCCAATCTCGTCTTCCCGCTACCTCCCGCCATGGACCTCCAACAGGCCGCGCTCATCGAGCCCGTGGCCGTCGCCTGCCACGACATCCGCATGGGTGAACTCCAGAAGGGCGAATACGCCCTGGTCCTCGGTGGCGGCCCCATCGGAGCGCTCATCGCCATCGTTGCCAAGCACAAAGGCGCCCGCGTACTCGTTACCGAGATCAACCCTTTCCGCATCGCCATGCTCCGGCGCCTGGGCCTGGAAGTGGTCAACCCGCGCGAACCGGGTTGGGTGGAGCGCATCATGGTCGAGACCGGCGGCGCTGGCGCCGATGTCGTCTTTGAGGTTACCGGCGTCGCCGCCGGCGCCGACATGATGACCAAAGCCGCCAAAGTCCGCGGCCGCATCGTCATCGTCGGTGTCTTTGCCAAGCCCGCCCCCGTCGACATCTACAAAATCTTCGCCCGCGAGCTGCGCCTCTTCGGAGCCCGTGTCTACCAGCGGGAAGACTTCGCCGAAGCCATCGACATCGTCAATTCCGGCGTCGTCCCCAGCCACGAGCTCATCACCAACGTCCTCCCGCTCGACCAACTCCGCCACGGCCTCGACCAAATGGCCACAGGCGGCGATGTCATGAAGATCCTCATCGACTGCCAGTCCTAACCATGCACCTCACGCTCCTGCTTCTTCTCGCCCAACAACTCCGCCCCGGCCTGGCGCCGATCCCCACCTACGAGGTGCAACGTGCCAAGACTCCTCCCCGGATCGACGGCCACCTGGACGATGCCGTCTGGCAAGCCGCCAAGCCCATCGTCTTCGTCTTTCCCTGGGATGCCCAAACCGGCATGAAGCAAAAGACCGTCGCCAAGCTCGCCTGGGACAACGACTACCTCTACGTCGCCTACGAATGCGACGACACCGACATCACCGCGCTCCACACCCTTCCCGACGACCCTACCTACAAAGACGACGCCGTCGAGATCTTCATCGCCCCCCCAGGCGTCAAAAACCTGTACCTGGGCCTCGAAATGAACGCTCGCGCCGTTCTCTACGATTACCTTTACGCTTTTCCACAGCGCCTGCTGAAAAACTACGATCTGCGCGGCGTTCAGCTCGCCGCCCAGATCCGCGGCACCCTCAACCTCGGCGGCGACGTAGACAAAGGCTGGAACCTCGAAGTCGCCATCCCCTGGCGCTCTTTCGCTGACCTCACCGACCAACCCATCCCCAAACCCGGAGACCGCTGGATCGCCAACCTCAACCGCTGGGACGGCACCGAACCCAATCGCCGCCTCTCCCAATGGTCCGACTCCGGCTTGCCCAACCCCCACCCCCACTACCCCGACCGCTTCGGCCAACTCCTCTTCCAGTAGGACAGACCTCCAAGTCTGTCCCGACGCCATCCTGGTCTGTCCCGGGAACCTGCTCCTCAGGCCAGGACAGGTAGCAATGCCGCTTCGCGCACGCCTTGGCCGTTGACGCCGTCCACCCTGACGTCCACCAGCCGGTTCGCCCGGCGTGGCTGACCCAGCGTTACCGGAACATAGTTGGAACTCAGCCCCTTGTCGCCTTCCAGCGTCACCACGCTAATCGTCTGCCCCACTAGCCCCTGCCGGAAGACCAAGTTCTTGGCTGCCGCCAGGTCGCGCAACACGCGATTTCGTTCCTTGCGGACCTCCATCGGCACCTGGCCTACTGACTCGGCCGCCCGTGTCCCAGGGCGTTCCGAATAGGTAAACACATGCAAATAAGTGAAGGGCAAAGAGGCAATAAACTGACGGCTCTCTTCAAACTCAGCCTCAGTTTCGCCCGGAAAGCCCACCATCACATCGGCACCGATGGCCGCCTCGGGCATCAAGGCGCGGGCGCGCCGAATACGGTCTTCATAATGGCGCGGGCGATACTTGCGGAACATGCGGCGCAAGACGGTGTCCGAGCCCGATTGCAGGGGCGCGTGGACGTGCTTGGCAATGCGAGGGCTTCCCGCCATCAGGGCGAATAACTCATCGGAGAAATCCATCGGCTCAATCGAACTCAGCCGCAGGCGGTCAATGCTGGTGCGGTTGAGGATGTCATTGAGGAGGCGGGCCAACTGCCGGCCCGTGGCAAAGTCACGGCCCCAGCGGCCGAGGTTGATGCCGGTGAGCACCACCTCCCGATAGTCTTTCGCCAGCCGGGCCACCTGCTCGATCACCCATTCCGGTTGCGCGCTCCGGCTACGGCCGCGCACCGAAGGAATAATGCAGAACGAGCAACGGTTATTGCAGCCATCCTGAATCTTCAGGTTGGGACGCGAGCGCTCTGCGCCGGAGCCCAGAATGGGCAGCGAGAAAAAGTCCTGCGGCGCGGAGACATCGCCCACGGAGATCTGACCGTGGTAGGTCGGGGCCAGCACAATTTCGGGAATTTGGGTCTTATGCGAATTGCCCACCACCCAATCGACGCCTTCGAGCTTGGCGAGTTCTTCGGGCGCGCGCTGCGCATAGCAACCGGTAACCAGAATGCGGCTCCCGGGATGCTCCCGCCGGACACGGTGTACCATCTTGTGGATGTCGGCGTCGGCGGCGGCGGTAACGGTGCAGGTGTTGAGGATGACGAGGTCCGGCGTTGCCGCATCGGCCATCAGCCCACGCTCCTCCAGGGCACTGGCCAAAGCCGCGCCATCCGCCTGGGTTGCCCGGCAGCCGAAGTTATGAATGCTGTAAGTCCGCAAGCTATCCCCTAGTCTAGCAACGGCCTAATATCGTTGCCCGCCACCGTTGCCGATCAATGCAGCAATGGCCGACCACGTCCTTTCCCAGCAGGAAATCGAAAATGTCTTCAAGAGCGTGCAGCAGAAGAGCCCGACGGAGACCATGGCCAACAAAGCGCAGCCCTACGACTTTCGCCGGCCAGACCGGATTGCGAAAGATCAGCTGCGCGCGATGCACATGATCCACGAGACGTTTGCCCGCTCCATCGGGTCAAGCCTATCGGCGTTCTTGCGCGCGTACGTGGCGGTGAATATTGTCTCCGTGGAGCAGCTTTCTTTTGCCGAATTCTCACGCAGCCTGCCATCCCCCACCTGCTTGATCAATTTGGGCATGGTGGGCTTCGACAACAGCGCCTTGATGGAGATCAACCCCGGAATCTTGTTCCCGGTGCTCGAACTGATCCTGGGCGGTTCGCTCGCCAAGCCCGCGCGCATTGACCGCGAGATCACCGAGATTGAGCGGGCAATCCTCGATGGCTTCTTTCGCATCCTCATCAAGGATTTAAAGGACGCCTGGCGCATGGTACCCGCCGCGCTTGACTTCCGCATCGACGGCTACGAGACCGATCCGCAGTTGCTGCAGATACTCTCGCCCAACGAAGCTGTCGTGGCCATCAGTATCGAAATACGCGTGGGCGAAGTTGCCGGCATGATGAACATCGGTATTCCTTCGATCATCATCAAAATGCTGGGCCAACGGATGGACCAGCACATGGTGCGCAAGAGCGAATTGACCGAAGCGGAGCATGAACGCATCTTGCGGTTGTTGCGACCCGCGGCGGTGAGGGTCGACATTCGCCTGGCGGGCCCGACGCTTACCGTGCGGGACTTGCTGGCCTTGAAGGCCGATGACGTCCTGAGCTTCGACTATCCGGTGCAAAGGCCGATGCACGTCCTCTTCAATGGGCGCAAGAAATACCTCGGGCAAATCGTAGCCACGGGGCGCAAACGGGCGGTGGAACTGGGAGACATGGTGACGCTGGACGACTAGTTCAGAGATAGACTATCTGCATGCGCGCGATTGGTTTGATGCTCCTTCTGGCCGGCACCACGGTAGCCGCGGTGGATTTCGTACGAGAGGTGCGCCCCATCCTCGAAGCCCGCTGCGGCAGTTGCCACGCCGCGGCGGTGGCGTCAAGCGGCTTCTCGATTACCACCGCCGAGACCATCCGCGCCGGCGGCAAGAAACACGGCCGGGCCGTGGTGGGCGGACAGCCTGACGCCAGCCCCCTGGTGCAAATGATCCGTGGCACCATGACTCCCAAAATGCCCATGGGCACCGCATTGCCGCCAGCCGAACTGGCTACACTCGAGGCTTGGGTTCGCGAACTTCCGGCCGAAGCGGCGACGGCCAAGTCAGCTTGGCGTTGGCCCTATGAAACTCCCGCTAAACCCCCGGTCCCGTTGCTCCCCGGTAGCGGCGCCAAACATTCCGCCCTTTATCCGATCGATGCTTTCCTGCTGGCAAAGCTGGCTGGCCAAAACATGGCTCCCCCGGCCAGCCGCCGGACGCTGGCCCGTCGCGTCTACCAGGACCTGATCGGCCTGCCGCCCACGCCGGCCGAACTCCAAGACTTCTTGGACGACGGCTCTCCGCAAGCCTATCCCCAACTCATCGACCGTCTCCTGGCCGATCCTCGCTACGGCGAGCGTTGGGGACGCCACTGGCTCGACCTGGTGCGCTACGGCGAGACCTCGGGCCTCGAAGGCGACGGCGCCATCGGCAATGCCTGGCGCTACCGCGACTGGGTGATCGACGCCTTCAATCAGGACCTCCCCTATGACCGCTTCGTTCGCGAGCAGTTGGCCGGCGCCGATGAGCACTCCAAGAGCCGCAACAACTACGCGCCGGATATCCAGGGTCACATTCCGCTGGGCTTTCTCCGCGTCGCGCCGTGGGACCGTTCCAACTTGGTCGCCGACGAAGTTCGCGCCAACTACTTGAGCGAAGTTACCACGGCGACCAGTAGCATTTTCCTCGGTCTCAGCGTGGGGTGCGCGCGCTGCCACGATCACAAGTACGATCCTATTCCGCAGCGTGATTTTTATCGGCTCCAGGCATTCTTCAACGCCGTCCAGGCCGAGAACGTCGACGTTCCGTTCCGTGATCCCGAGTTCGCTTCGCTCGCCAAGCTGCAAGTGGAAAAATACCGGGAACTCACCAAGGACGGGCCGGAGAAGAAGGCGCTGGAAAAGCATGAACAAGCGCTGCTGCCCAGGCTAGTGGCCTATCGCAAGGCGAATGCCGGCAAGGAGCTCACCAGCCCAGACTTGCGGCTGGAGATACGGCGCAACGACCACCGCATCTTCGCCCAAACCGAGCAGCGGCGGCACGCCGGTCTCAAAGAAGATGCCGACCGGACGCAGGATCCGGAAGAGAAGCAAGCGCTCGAAAACTACGAAGCCCAACTGATGCCGCGCCTCAAGGAAGCCTACGCGAAGCCGGGCTTCGATCCACTGGCCCGCTTCGATGTACTCACCGTGGAGGACGTCCGTACGGAAGCCACGCGCCAGACGTCGAAAATCTTCTCTACTGGCGAACTCGACCGGCATCATGAACTTTCTGAGACGCTCGACCTCTACCGGCGGCGCATGGGGCGCTGGCAAACGAACGCGCTTACGGTGCGCAATGTGCCAGGGCCGCCGAATGGTCCGGCGCTGCCGCCCACCCGCGTGCTGCTGCGCGGCGACTACCGGCAGCCGGGTGAAGCTGTGGAAGCCGGGTTCCTGTCGGCCATCGCCGGTAATGCTGAGCCGGCCACCATCGAGAGTGACCGCTACCGCCAATTCCCCACGCGCGGCTGGCGCATCACTCTGGCTAAGTGGATCGCCTCGCCCGCCAACCCGCTCACCGCCCGCGTGATGGTGAACCGCATCTGGCAACACCACTTCGGCCGCGGCATTGTAGCCACCCCTTCTGACTTCGGTGTGAACGGCGAGCGCCCTACCCATCCCGAACTGCTCGATTGGCTATCGCACGCCTTCGTCGAAAGCGGCTGGAGCGTCAAGCAAATGCACCGCCTGATGCTCACCTCACAGGCGTATCAACAAGCATCCGAAAACCCCCGCCCGTTCGCCCAGGACCCTGACAACCACCGCCTGTGGCATTTCAACCGGCGCCGGCTGTCGGCTGAGGAAATCCGTGACGGCATTCTCCAACTGAGCGGCAGGCTCAGCCCCGACCGGGGAGGCCCCAGCGTCTTCCCCGCCCTGCCCGCCGACCTGGCCGATTTCGCCCGCTATGGCCGGGGCGGTGCCAGCATGTGGGAGCCGAACGAGAAAGAGTCTGACTTACGACGCCGGTCGGTATATACGTTCCAGCGGCGGTCGATGCCGTTGCCCATGATGGCGGCCTTTGACGCGATCGTGTTCAGCGAAAGCTGCGAACGGCGCAGCGCGACCACGACACCGTTGCAGGCTCTGGCGCTCATGAACTCGGAGATGGTCCACGAAGAAGCTGGCTACCTGGCCAAACGGCTCAAGGGCGACCGGTCCGCACAAATTCGCCAGGCCTTTGAGCTAGTGCTGGGCCGCACGGCGACGTCCGACGAAGTCGCGAAACTGGGGGCTTTTCCAGGTGAGGTGGAAGCCTTATGCCGTATCTTGTTAAGCTCTAACGAATTTTTGTATGTGGACTAACGCTGAGAAAGATGCGGCGGTCGCGAGCCGCTACGGACAGGTTAGAGCACCGGGCCCGGAAGGCATCGAAAACAGTTCCCGTGCCGTTAACTACCCACATTCCGCTGTAGCCGTTGGCGTGAAGGTAAGGCTATCCCGCGGCAATGGTAGAGCCGATCAGAGTGCCCTTGCGATAAGTCTCCTCCGTGCCGTTCGTACGGATCCGTCCGCTCAGCGTGTCTCCGGCACCTAATTGGACCGTGATGCCGTTGTGCTGGGTCCAGTTGCCGGTGACCGAGGACCACACGTGTAGTTGGCCGCTGTTGTAGGAAATGATCACCGAGCCGTCGTACCAGTTGGCGTTGACGGAGTTGAGCACTGGGTCGATTCCTGTCCAAACGCGTTGATGCTGGTGAGCTTGACGGATGCCTCGACGGCAGGCCCGGCGGCCTGACTCTAGACCAGATAATTATCGCCAGCCCCGGCGACGAGGGCATTGTTGACGATGGAGTAGCCCGAGATGCTACCGGCCCCAACTGGCCCTAAAAGCGCAGCCGGCCGGTAGCGCCGTGTCCGGGCAGTAAATGTTATAGAATTTGGCCAGTCAATCTGACGCTCACTGGAGGCATTATGACGAAACGGGAATTCCTGGCGGCCGGCATCGCGACCGGCTTGTCCACACGGATTGCCGCCCCTGCGCAGCGGCCTGCTGCCTCACGGATGGCGAAAACCACGAAGCTGTTCCGGAGCCCATCTGGATTTCCCAACGGACTGGCCGCTACGCCCGAGGGCTTGTGGATCAGCGAGCAAAAGCTAGCGGGTGCGCAAGCCGCCTCCTACCACCTGCCCGAACCGAAAACGCTGGCCGAAGCCGCCTGGCTGGTAGATTGGGACGGCAAGCTGTTGAAGACGGTAACCACCCCTTCCCGAAACACGAGTGGGTTGGCCGTGGGCGGCGGCTACATCTGGATGGTGGCCAATGCGCCGCCACAGGGCGTTTTTCAAGTGGATTTAAACTCCAAGCTGGTGAGCCACCGGCAGATCCCGCTGGGCCCGGCCAACGACGGTGGCGGTTCGCATGGCGCTACCTGGCAGGACGGCAAGCTGTGGATCGCGTCACTGCGGCTACGCGGCAATCTGCGCATGGACCCGGCGACCTGGACCCCGGAGTTTATGATCCCGTTCTACCAGGGTCCGGACCGGGTGCGTTACCACGACATCACCTTCGACAACGGCACGCTCTGGCAAGTGGTTGGCAACGATAGTAAGCGTTATAGCGAAGGCCGGCCGGGCCTGGTGAGGTACGATGCGGCGACGGGCAAGGTGCTTGAGACGGTGGACTTCGTGCCCGGGTCCAGCGATCCGCACGGGCTGGTGATGCACGAAGGCCAGCTGATCAGTTGCGACGCCGGCATCCATCCGGGCTGGCCGAACCACGATAGTCCAACGGCGGGCTGGATCTTCCGGATCGACTTTCTCTGATTACTTGTCCGGCAGCGAAAACACATAGAGCGCGTTGCCGTTGCCCGGGTGATGAATGTCGGGCGCGATGGCGAGGGGCACGTTCCGTGGACTCCCGCCGCCGAGGCCGGTGGTGACGGCGATGTACTGCTTGCCGCCGATGGCAAACGAGACGGGGAAGCCCTGCACCGACGTCCCCAACCGGCTCGTCCAAAGCGTGCGGCCGGTCTTGACGTCGATGGCGCGGAAGTAACGGTCGAGGTCACCCACGAAAGCGACGCCGCCCGCGGTCGAGAGTACCGAGGTGAGGAAAGGGGCGCGCTGCTCGATGGACCAGTTCTCTTTCATCGTCGTCACGTCGTAAGCGGCCAGCTTACCGATCTTGCCGTTGGCGCCCGGCATTTCGTAGTATCGCCGCTGCCCGGCAGAGCCGCCTGAACCTTCCTTGAAGTCGACGGAACGGCCCATCATTTCCATACAACTTTGGCTTAGCGGAATGAGGAGCTGACCGGTGCCGGGATGGTAGCTCATGGCCTGCCAGTTGTGTCCGCCTTCCGTGCTGGGGCAGGCCGGAATCCACTTCCCGATCTCCTGTTCCAGGATGTCGGCCCGATAGGTGGGCGCACCGGTTTGCGGATCGATGCGGGAGAAGATGTTCTGAAAAACGGTTTCCTTAAAGCCAAGAAACTTGTGGCTTTCGCGGTCGAGTTTCCACAGCACGCCCGCCTTGCCGATGGAGAACATCAACTGCTGGCCGCCGTTATCCACCAGCACGCGCTCGAACACTTCGTCGAGATCGAGCGTCTCGCCGGGAACATGCTGGAAGTACCAGGCGAGTTGGCCGTTATCCGGATTGAGGGCCACCGTGGAACTGGTGAAAAGCGCCTTGTCGCCAGGCTTGGCTCCCCGGCTGGC
>JAYVUQ010000806.1:0-3149 GCA_043787785.1 Bryobacteraceae bacterium | reverse complement strand
GTCTACTATCATCCAGAACACGCCTGGAACGTCCCCAAGATGCTCAAGTCCGTACGAAAGTCCCTGGAATACTACACGGCCAACTATGGCCCCTATCGGCACCAGCAGGCCCGCATTATTGAGTTCCCTAGGGTGGCCAGCTTTGCCCAGGCCTTCCCCGGCACCATGCCTTATTCTGAAAGCATCGGCTTCATCGCCAACCTCACTGACCCCGAGGATATCGACAAAGTCTACTATGTGGTCGCCCACGAAATGGCCCATCAGTGGTGGGCGCACCAAGTCATTGGCGCTAACATGCAGGGCGGTACGCTACTCTCCGAGACCCTCGCTCAGTATTCTGCCCTGATGGTCATGGAAAAGGAGTACGGACGTGACCAGATGCGCAAGTTCCTCAGTTATGAAATGGATCGGTATCTGCGCAGCCGCGGCCGAGAGTTACTGAAAGAACGTCCATTGTTTCAAGTGGAAAGCGGACAAGGTTACATCCACTACAACAAAGGCAGCGTGGTGATGTACGCCGTGAAAGAGATGATCGGCGAGTCCGCCGTAAATCGTGCCCTCCGGAAGCTGGTCGAGCGCTATGCCTACGCCCCAGCTCCTTACCCCACTTCCCACGCCTTGTTAGACGCCTTACACGAGGAGACTCCCGCGGAACTGTGGCCGAAGTTACAAGATCTCTTCGAGCACATCACCTTGCATTCAAACCGGACTCTGTCGGCCAAAGCGACGAAGCGCCCCGACGGCAAGTACGACTTAGAAATCGAAGGCGAAGCCCATAAGTTCCGGGCCGATGCCCAGGGGCTCGAGACGGAAGTCCCCGTGGAAGGCATGATCGAGGTCGGCGCTTTCGCCGCGCCGCCCAAGGGTAAAAAGTTCGGGACCACGCTCCATCGCCAGGGTATCCCCGTCAAGAGCGGCAAGTGGGTGGCCCGCTTTACCGTCAATCAGTTGCCTGAAAAAGCCGGCATCGACCCCTTTCATCTCCTCATTGACCGCGTGCCCAGCGACAACGTCAAGAAGGTCACGATAAACTAGAGTCTTGGCAGATCGATTCGGTCAACGTTTTACAGAGTTACTCCCGCGGACCCGGCTCCGCCAGCGGACCCAGCAGTTGCTCGCCTCAGCCGCTCCCTCTCCCATCTGGCGCTTCCCTCCCGTCGCCGGCCTCTTCGGCAACCTCAAAGTTCGCCCAAAGTTCATGGTGCTGCACAACCTGTTCTTCGTGCTTTTGACCGGGACGATTTACGTCTCCATGATTCCCTTCATTGAGCAGCGCATCAACGCGGCCCGCGTCCGGGAAGAAGCCATTCTGATGCGGGCCTTGATGGAGAATCGAGTACCTCCGGAGTATTTGCCGGTTACCGGTGCGGCAACCAGCTTGCAACTCCCCGCCGAGGGTCAAGGTTTCTTGAAGGACTATCCGCTCGCCGCCTACCGGCACCGTTTAGAGACGCGGGAGTTTCTCTTCCGCAGGCTCAGCGAGCCCGGCCAGTATCAGCGGGTCGAGTTCCCCTCTGACGTCTACGATTCCTTTACCCGGCGCGTGCGTATGACGCTGTTCTTGGTCCTAGGGGCTATTTACTTACTCTCGGTTTTGGCCCTCGAACTCCTCATCATGCCGCGCTACGTCTACTCTCGGATTCGCATGATACTCGACGCCGACCGCGCTGTCCGCGAAAACCGCAGAGCCGACGAAATTATCGACCCCGATCGGATTATGGACGACGAGATCGGCCAGATCATGCACTCCCGCAACGTCGCCGTGCAGGCGCTCAGGCAGCATGAGGACGAACTGGCGCGCGCCTTAGAAACCTTGGAGGCGCAAGACCGTCTCGCTTCCTTAGGGCTTCTCTCCGCCTCGGTCGCCCACGAATTAAATACTCCGCTCTCGGTATTACTAGGCTCGCTCGAGAAAATGTCCGAGCAACCCTGTGACCCCAATACCAGGCAAAGGCTCGACCGCATGTTACGCGTCACCCAGCGCATCAAGAAAATCAGCGAGAGTCTCATCGACTTTGCCCTCGTCCGCCGTGACGTCTTCGAGCCAGTGCGGCTCCAGCCCTTGATTCAGGAGGCCTGGGATCTGGTCGGTATTGACGAGAAGGCGGCCTCCGTGCGCTTCACCAACGCGGTGGGCGAGATCGACACCGCCATGGGCAATGGCGACCGCTTAGTGCAGGTATTCGTCAACTTACTGCGCAACGCCCTCAATGCCATCAAGCCCGGGGGCCATATCGAAGTGAATAGTTTTGTTACCCTCGAAGGCGGACGGCGCTGGCTCCACCTGAAGGTAGAAGATGACGGCCCCGGCATTCCTGCCGACGTGTTACCCGAGATCTTCGATGCTTTTGTCAGCACCCGCCTCGATTCCCGCGGCACCGGCCTCGGCCTCACCATTGCCGACGGCATTATCAACCAACATGGCGGTACAATCGCAGCAGCCAACCGCGCCACCGGCGGCGCGTGTCTCGAAGTGAAATTGCCAGCCGCATAACCCAGATGAGTAACGACACGCTGCAGCCCATTGACCCATCCTTAGTTGACATCGCCGTCCTCGATGACGACAGCGACTTTCGCCAATACCTGGAGGATTTCCTCCGCGACGAAGGTGGCTTCGCCGTACGCACCTATGCGACTCCAGAGTCCTTGTACGAATCGTGTGACGCGCGCTTGCCGGACATTATTTTGCTCGACATGAAGATGGGCGAAGCCTCAGGCGATCAGGTAATTGAGCAGTTGTTGCTGCGTTGGCCCGGCTTATGCGTGGTCGTCATTACCGGTTATCCCTCGCTTGAGGACATGCGCGCCACCTTCAAGCTCAAGGTCTTTGACTATCTTGCCAAGCCCTTTTCGATTGCCCATCTCCGGCAGACCCTAAAGAACGCGATCGAGGCGTTCGGCTTCGGCCGCGCCTTGCAAGATCGCTTGCGCGAAAGGCTCGGACATCGACTCAAGCTGATGCGCGTGGAACGCGATTGGTCCTTAAAACAGATCTCCACCATGACCCGGCTCAGCGTCTCGCAAATTTCGTCGATCGAGCGAGGCGCACACCTGCCCTCAATGGAATCACTAATTGCCATCGCCAGAGCCTTCGGCAAGAAGCCATCCGAGATCTTAGGCTCCATCGAGTTCTAACTACCGCGGGCGGA
>JAYVUQ010000805.1:0-3927 GCA_043787785.1 Bryobacteraceae bacterium | reverse complement strand
GGGGAGGTTTCGCGGTTCAGGAGGTCGTGGACGGCGATGATGAACCAGAGGCTGGCGTCGACTGCGTTGTATTCGGGGGCGTTGTATTCGGGGCGGCCGTCGCCGTCGGGGAAGCGGTTGGGGAGCATGCCGGCGTCGATGTGGGCTGACCAGGCGAGGAGGATCTGCTCGGCGGTGGTGCGGTTGGATTGGTCGCGGAGGGTGGCGAGGGTTCGATCGCGGGCGGAGGGGTCGGGGGCTAGGCGGGCGGGTTGGAGGAGGAGGCCCCTGATGCTGATGAAGGTGTCGCGGCCCCAGTCGGTGAACCAGGGATAGCCGGCGATCAGCGTGGGTTGGCCACTCGCCCGCTGGGCCGCAAAGTCGGCGGCGGGAAGATGCCCCCGGCTACGGCGGCTTTCGCGCCAAGTGTCGAGGTGAAGGTCGAGGTGGGGCTCAAACGAGGCGACCAGGGCCACAGTGCGGCCGGGTTCGAGTTGATAGAGATAGCGGCCAGGCGTGTATAGGTCTTCCCGATAGTCGAAGCCGCGGTCGCGCTCGATGAGATACTCAAAATCCTGCCACCAGGCGGGAGCGGGCGCCAGGGCTCCACCGACGGCTTGCAGATGGAGCGCCATGGGTACTTGCCGCCCTTGGCGCAGATGATGGTAATCACGGCCGGCAATGAAGGGGCGTACCGCCAACTGGCAGGCGGCGCTGGCGGCGTATTGGACGACGGCAATGGAACGTCCGGGCACCAGATAGACACTCTTGCGCAGTAGGAGGTGGTCGAGTTGATAGGTCCAGGTGGGGAAAGGGTCCAGGGAAAACTCAGTAAGGTGGCGGAAACCTTCCGGATCGACACGGCCCGGGAATTGGTTCGCGCCGAGGGGTTGCCCGTTCAGTTCCTCATCGACTTTGGCGAGCCACACCTCACGGCCGGTGGTGGCGGTGGCGGGACTAGCAACCAGATACCCGTGGTAGCGGCGGGTATTGGCCCCACTGACGGTGCCCATGGCAAACGAGCCGGTGCCGTTGGTTTCGAGCCACTCGAGGTGCGAGGACCGGGCATAATCCTGGCAGATATTCGCCGTAATTCGCACGCATTCTCCTCGGAAAAACAACTAGTCGTTGCGGATGACGGCAATAGTAACGTTGTCGTTGGCACCGGCGCGTTTGGCCGCGTCAATCAACCGGGTGATTTGCACTTCCATCACGACGGGCTGGGAGAGAATGTCATGAATTTCGGCGTCTTCGACAATGCCGTGCAAGCCGTCCGAACACAGGATCACGACGTCACCGGGCCCGAAGTCGATTTCGTTGGTGCGGATGGCGACGTTTTCGGAGGTACCGATGGCCTGGGTGAGGACGTTGCGATTGGCGTAACGCTTAATCTGCTCTTCGGTGAGGCCGAGGTTGTTGCGCAGTTCGTTCACTAAGCTCTGGTCGTAGGAAAGTTGGGTAAGTTGGTCGTGCCGTAGCAGGTAAGCGCGGCTATCGCCGACATTGGCGATCACTAGGCGAGTCCCGCGCCAGCAAGCGGCGACGATGGTGGTGCCCATGCCGCTGCACTGTTGGGTTTGTTTGGCGTGCAGCCAAACACGGCGGTTGGCTTCCGTGATGGCCGCCTCCAGGGTGCCGATCACGCTGCCACTGCTGGTGGCGGGGCTTCGCAAGAGTTCGGCGACGCAATCCACGGTCATCTGCGCGGCGATTTCGCCGCAAGCAGCACCGCCCATCCCGTCGGCGACCAGGGCGAGCCCTATGTCATCGGCGATGAGAAATCGATCTTCGTTATTGGGCCGGACTAAGCCGACATCGGTTCGCCCGGCCACATAAACTGGCATGTGGCTTTACTTTACCATCTGGGAAACCCGTTTTCCGGCCCCATACGTCATACGATAAGAACAATGCCTTTTGTCTACCAATGCCGGCTCCGTTTTGCCGACACCGACGCGAGCGGCCGCATCCACAATGCGGCCATTTTCCGTTATTTCGAAGCTGCAGAAGCAGAGTTTCTGCGCGACGCGAGAATCCCCTATTCCTACATCGACACGCTGGGCGTGAATTATCCGCGCGTCCACGTGGAGGCCGACTTTACCGGGCCACTGGTGGATGACGACCTGATGAACATCGCGGTGCGGGTGGAACGGCTGGGAGAACGGTCGTTTACTTTGGGCTTCGACGTCATCGTGGACGAAACCCCGCGGGCTCGTGGCAAGATTGTGATTTGCTGCATGGACCCGGCGACGGAGCGCTCCTGCGCCGTCCCCGCCGCTCTTTTGGAAATTCTGAAACAACATGTCTGAAATAATAGCCCTTCTTATCACCACCATCCTGCTTGTGGCTCAGGACAAGCCGGAGGCGACTTCCCTGCTGGGCGTTCCCTTGCGAGCGGAAAAAGACACCGATGGACGCATTGCGGCGGCCGATGCGGAATTGGCGAAGGCCCCGGGAAAGCTGGAAGCCATCCTCAAGACCGGGCAGGTGCGCGATTCGCTTCTGCAGTACAACGCGGCTATCGGCATTTACACTAAAGCCATCCAGGCCTTCCCCAATGATCCGCGGCCCTATCGCTGGCGCGGCCACCGGAATCTGTCGCTACGCCAGTTTGACCTGGCCATTGTCGATCTCGAAAAGGCCCGCTCGCTGGCACCATCGTCGTTTGAAGCGGCTTACTACCTGGGGTTGTCCTATTACTTCAACAAGCGTTACGGCGATGCCGCCAACGAGTTTGCGCGTTGTGTGAATCAGGCCGGCAAGCCCGACGAGTTCGCCAAGAGCCTGCCCGCCGGACCCTCGGGTATGGTGGGTTGCGCGACTTTGCCGCAGACGCCCGAATACCTGGTAGGGATCGCCGATTGGCACTATCGGGCCCTGCGCCGGGCCGGCCGCAGCGGCGAGGGCAAAGAGCTATTGACGAGCATCAAGGACGGGCTGCAACTGCGGTCGAACGAAAGCAACTATCGGGATTTACGCTATTTTCAGGGTAAGTTGAGCGAGAAGGATCTGCTGGAAGCCACCGGCATCGCCTACACCAATGCGGCCACGGCGGTGGCACTGCATCATCTGCTGGGTGGGCGAGTGGGCGAAGGCTGTACGCTGCTGCGGAAAGTGTCGCGGGATGCAAACTGGTCAGCCTTTGGCGTCATCGCCGCGGAGGTGGAGTTGACCAAGGAGAACCGGGCAGCGTGCGCGCTGTTTAAATAGAGTTTGCTGTCGATGTGTCAAAATCAAAACATGGTTACCGTGGTCGTTCGCGATTCTGAGATCATGTCCGGCGAGCCGACCTTCCGCGGCACTCGGGTTTTGGTGCGAACGCTCTTTGAGTATTTAGAGGGCGGATATAGCCTGGAACGTTTCCTCGAAGGCTTCCCAACCGTCAGCCGGGAGATGGCGCTGCACGCACTCGAAGAGGCCAAAGACTCGCTGCTCACGAAGTGTTAGGTGAAAATACTACTCGACGAATGTCTTGATGAAAACCTGCGTCACTATTTCGGCGCGCACCACTGCCAGACCTGCCGCTATGCGAACTTTCGTGGACTGACGAACGGAAACCTACTGAATGCCGCGGAGCAAGCCGGCTTTGAAATCCTCATAACGGTTGACCAAAACATGCCTTACCAACAGCGCATGGAGGGTCGAACTATTTCGCTGGTGGTTCTCGCCACTCGCACTATGAAAATCGAGGACTTAGCCATCCTCGTTCCGAAGGTGCTAGCGGCATTGGAGAACCTGATGCCAGGGTCGGTGGTCCGTCTTGAGGCAACTCGCTAGCCCAGTCCGGTAGACTAGAGAGCAATGGGAAGCGCACACGCGAAAGCGTTAGTCAATTTCACCGAACACCGTTTGGCCAATGGGCTGCGCGTGATTCTGTCCGCAGATCACAGTGCGCCGACGGTGTCGGTGTCGCTGGCCTATGATGTCGGCTCGCGCGATGAACGGCCCGGC
>JAYVUQ010000804.1:0-3045 GCA_043787785.1 Bryobacteraceae bacterium | reverse complement strand
TGCCCCACGGTGCTGATGGAGAACGGCCAAGTCCGCAAAGAGGCTTTGCGCCAGGAGGTGCTCACCCTGGCGGAACTCCGGCTGGCGGCACATCGTCTCGGCTTTACCGAGTTAGGCGAGATCGACCGGATCGTCCTTGAACCGGCGGGCACTTTCAGTATGCAGCCGAAGGAGAAGCCGCAGGATCGCACGGACGAAGTTCTGGCCCGGCTGGCGGCGATTGAGCAGCACATGGCAAGGCGATGAAACCGTGGTTCTTATTTACCGGATCCGAGCACCCTCCAGCCGCGAACGGGTGAGCGGGCCACGCTACTTATTGGGGCTTCGTTCATGCCCGCCCTATCCGCAGTCTGGAAGGGCGATCCGGAGCCCCCAGGCCGTAAGCAAGTTTCTCAACAGGAATGCTGCTCGGGCCGGGCACCGGAAATGCCCCAAAAACTGTGATGTACTCAGAGATATCTGATCATGCGCCTGATTACCTCGATACTCGCTGCTTCTACACTCGCTTTCGCCGACACCTCCACCGACGCCGTAGGCGTTCTGGCCTCCAAATGTCAGCAGTGCCACAACCAGCAAATGCAGATGGCGGGCATTCGGCTTACCTCGACGGCGGACCTGCTCTCAAATCGTGACAAGGTGCTCGCCGCAATCGCCTACTCGGGCAAAGTGAAAATGCCACCCACCGGCAAGCTGGCGGTCGCCGAATCGCAACTGCTCGCCACTTGGTTGAGCGCGGGTGCCATTTGGCCCACGAACGCCGCCCCGGTGAAAGCTGCCGCCACTTGGTTGGCCTTCGAGAAGCCGGTGCGGCCCGTCGGCGCGAACATCGACCATTTCATCAGTGCAAAGCTTGCCGACAAGGGCCTCAAGCGCGCCGCGCCCGCCGACAAACTGACCTCGATCCGCCGCGCCACCTATGACCTGCATGGACTCGCGCCGACGCAAGCGGAAGTGCAGGCGTTCCTCGCCGATACGGCGACGGACGCCTATCCCAAGCTCATCGAACGGCTGCTTGCTTCGCCCCGCTACGGCGAAAAGTGGGGCCGCCATTGGCTTGATCTGGCCCGCTACGGCGATACGTCCGGCTTCGAGCAGGACCCTTACCTGCTGTACTCCTGGCGCTACCGCGACTACGTCATCAAGAGCTTCAACGATGACAAACCCTACGACCGGTTCGTCAAAGAAACCATCGCCGGTGACGAGATCTTTCCTGAGGAGGCGGAAGCCCACCAAGGCACTGGCTTTTATACGGTCAGCGCGAACCGTGACATGCTCTATAAGCAAGAAAAAGAGAATCGTGTTGAAACGCTCACCGCCTTCACCGACACCACCAGCGGCGTCTTCCTGGGCCTCACCGTGGGTTGTGCCCGCTGCCACGACCATAAGTTCGACCCCATTCCCCAGCGCGATTACTATCGCCTGCAAGCCGTCTTCATGCCCCATCAGAAGACGCGTGTTTTCCTGCATTACAACAACGCCCGCGGCTATGACCTGAACGAGAACACCCGCCTCTTCCGCCTGCAAGAGCTGGGCGCGCAGATGATGGCGCTGCTGGATCCGCATCGCAAGCGGTTACGCGATGCGGTGTTGGCTAAGATGTCGCCCGAGGTGAACGCGGCTTTCAAGACTCCTGACGACCACAAGACGCCCGGGCAGAAGAAGATTACCGACCAGTTTCAAAAGGAAGTTGAGCCCACGGACGCGCAAGTTTATGCCGTGCTTTCGAAGGATGAGGCCGAGCAACTCGACAAGATTGAGAAGCGCTTGGTCGGCATGTACAAGAATTTTCAACCCGGCCCTTTCTCACCTGGACTTACCGACATCAGCCGCGAATCGCCGCGCAGCTTTGTGCCGGCTAAGGGTGGCGGCCAGGGCGAAGAGGTGGGCCCCGGCTATCCCACGGCTTTGGGCGGCGGAGACATCCCGGCCCCGCCGGTTACCGCCGAAACGACGCAGCGCCGCAAGGGGCTGGCCGAGTGGATCGCTTCTCCCGAGAACCCGCTGACGGCGCGCGTGATGGTGAATCGCATCTGGCAGTTTCACTTCGGCCGCGGCATCGTCAATACGCCATCGGACTTTGGCACCCGCGCGACGGCGTCGCATCGCGAACTATTAGACTGGCTGGCGACGGAGTTCGTGGCGCAGAAATGGTCATTCAAGGCCATGCACCGGTTGATCATGAATTCCGAGGCTTACCGGCAATCGTCGAAGCCATCGACCAAGGCGCTCGAGGTGGACCCGGACAACACGCTCCTCTCTTATTTCACCCGGAGGCGTCTCGAAGCCGAAGAGGTCCGCGACTCGATCCTGGCCGCGTCCGGAGCGCTCAACCTCAAGATGGGCGGACGGCCCGTGGTGCCAACGCTGGCGACGGAAGAACTATACGGCATGAGCCAACCTCTGAACAATGCCTGGATCGTCACCGAAGACACGCGCGAGCATGACCGGCGCACGATTTATATGATTTCCCGCCGGAACTTCCGGATGCCCTTACTGGAGGCGTTTGACCAACCCGAGGGAGTGCTGAGTTGTTCCCGGCGCGACTCCTCGACGACGGCGCCGCAGTCGCTCTCGCTCTTAAATGGCCGCTTCACCTTGGCGCAGGCTGGGGTGCTGGCGAAGATGCTGGAGCCCGAGGCAGACCCCGTAACTGCCGCTTGGCAACGGCTCTTTGGGCGCGCGCCGGCAGACTTTGAGGCCGAACGCTCGAACAAATTTCTGACCCAGCAAACGCAGCGCATGGGCAATCGGCAAGCCGCTCTGATCGAACTGGCCCGCGGTCTCTTTAACCTGAACGAATTTCTGTACGTGGAGTAACTAATCATGAATCGTCGCCAACTCATTCAACGCGCCGGCAAGGGCTTTGCCGGCTTAGCCCTCGCGGGCATGGCTGATGCCCAAAGCCAAGCCCAGACCAATGCGATGGCCAAGGCCAAGAACATCATCTACATTTTCAACCACGGCGGCGTTTCGCATGTGGATACGTTCGACCCCAAGCCCACCCTGACTAAATTAAATGGCAAGACGATACCGCCCAGCGTCGCC
>JAYVUQ010000803.1:0-1651 GCA_043787785.1 Bryobacteraceae bacterium | reverse complement strand
TGGCCGCCGACCCGCGTATAACCAACTCCGAAGGGGCCGGCTGCGAGACCTACTCTGGCGCGCACTACTTCGCAAACTCCCGGGGCTTCTCCAGCCAGTACAGGAGCACTACGGCCAGCCTGAGCGTCACTCCGGTCGCCAGCGAGGGCGAATCCATGGAACGGGATTACTGGAGCTCCATCTCCCGTTCGTGGGCCGGATTGGAAGCGCCGGAAGCCGTTGGGCGGATCGCCGCACACCGGGCCACCCGCCGGTTGGGCGCCCGAAAGATCGATACCTGCACGGCCACCGTGGTCTTCGAACCGCGCGTGGCGCGCAGCCTGCTCGGCCATATTTTTGAGGCGGCATCGGGCGAATCGATCTACCGTAGGTCGTCGTTCCTGCTCGACCAACTCGGCCACGCGGTAGCCGCTCCAGGCGTGACCGTCATCGACGATGGCACCGTGCCTGGCCGCTTCGGAAGTTCCCCTTTTGACGACGAGGGCGTGCCCTCCCGCCGTACTGTGATCATCGCGAACGGCGTGCTACAGAGCTACGTCTGCAATACCTACACGGCCCGCAAGCTCGGCATCAAGACCACCGGCAATGCCTCTCGCGGGCTGACCGGCGCCCCAGGGATCGGACACAACTCACTCTACCTGGAACCCGGTACGCTATCGCCGGAAGAGATTTTTCAGGCGGTCGGCGAAGGCCTGTATGTCACAGAATTGATTGGGTTCGGTGTCAATACCGTGACTGGCGACTACTCACGCGGCGCCGCTGGGCTATGGATTGAAGGCGGCCGACTCAGTTATCCTGTGGCAGAGGTCACCATCGCTGGCAACCTCAAGCAGATGCTCTTAAACATCCTTCACATCGGCAACGATCTGGAATTCCGCGGCTCTACCACCTCCCCCACCCTAGCAATTGGCGGCATGACCATCAGCGGCAAATGATCACCGGTACTTCTCAGAAAACGAAACCCACGTTCCCCACTGCCCTCGTCGCCACCGTAGCGCTCGTAGCGCTGGTGGCTGGCGGGGTCTATCTTTATTCGCAGCAGCCACGGTCTAACCCGAACACGCCGCCCGTGATCTCGCCGGAAGGCAAAGCTTACACGCGCAACCTGAAATTGAGTGAAGTGGAACTCAAAGCCACCGACAGCGCCATGGCCAAGGCCCTGGTGGAAATCATCGGAAAAATCACCAACAACGGCGACCGCAAAGTCCGCCTCGTCGAACTGACTTGTATCTTTTACGATCCTTACGGCCAGGTCGTCCTTCGGGAACGCGTCCAGGTCGTCCGTCCAAAATCCGGCGCCCTCGCCCCAACTGAAACCAAGCCGTTCCGCATGCCGTTTGACAGCATTCCCGGCAGTTGGAATCAGGCGATGCCACAACTTGTCGTCGCGCAAATCCAATTTGAATAATGGCTATCATCCTCCTTGTCGAAGACGAACCCGATCAGCTCGAACTCCGTTCGATGATTCTCACCGCCGCCGGCCATCAGGTGCGGCAAGCCTCGAACGCCGCTCAGGCGCTTGCCCAGGCTGAAGGTTGCCAGGTCGCCGTGCTCGACATGCGTATCCCGCGGTTGAGTGATGGTCTCAATCTGGTCGAAACCATCCGCCGGCGCTGGCCCAATATGCACTTGATTGCCGTAACCGGCTGGC
>JAYVUQ010000802.1:0-3555 GCA_043787785.1 Bryobacteraceae bacterium | reverse complement strand
GTAAGGCAACGCGGAAATCGTGCTGTAAGGAACCCAGTCGTAGTCGGATCGCAGCGTGACATTGCCGTTCTTATCCAGTTCCGTCGCCGTGGCCGCGATGCGAGTGGAGTTTTCCGGCAACTTCCGGTACTCAGCACGGACGTAGGGGTTTTTCGGGTCGTAAGCCGCCGGATTGCCAATCCAAGGCTCGTTCTGGGCCCAGACTCGCTGGATTTGCCCGTTGGCCGGATCGGCAACTTGATAAACGAGGCCCGCCTTCCAAGAGGATGGCAGGGTGGTGCGGGAATAGAACAGAGACGTAGTGACGCCGCCATCGGGGTTGGTGACGGTGCCGGTGGAGCGGGTGATCTGATAGGTCCAATTGAGGACCGTGGCCGTCGTTGCCAGGCCAGTATCGGTTTGGTCGTAGTAGGTAAGAGTTTTCTGGGTGATGGGATCTTCGAGGACATCGTCCCAAGGAACGGGCGTATTTGGAGAGTTGACCGGAGCCGTAGGGGCCAACCGGGTATAGGAGTAGTCGACGGTGGCTTTGGTGGCGTCGTTGGAGGGTAGCGTCATCCGTCGCAATTGGCCCCAACCACGCTGAGGCGCGTCATCGTCGGCGTAGTCGAACTTGTATTGCAGGGCGGCGTTCGGCAGGGTGATGGTGTCGACAACGCGAAGCGAGCCGAAGTGTTTGCAGTTGTATTCGGTGCTTGCGTCGGGAACACGGCAGGCGTAAAGAATGGGTTGGGTGTTGGCCTTTAGGCCATAGAGAACATTCTTCCAGGTGACTTTGGTGAGATTTGACGTCGTGAGACGTGGGTCAGTCGCGTCGGCGGCGACCGCGGGATAACCCAGAGAGCGCACTTCGTCCACTTCGCTGGTGGCGCACGGAATATTGGGGCAAGAGAATGAAGACGACGAGGAAGTGTAGGTGACGGTGAGCTTGCGATGCCATTCGTCTTCAATTTCGGTGGTGGGCACGGCGTTAGGGTTGGAGGCACTCGGTGCCGTATTTGTGACGGCGATGCAATTGGCGTTGCGATCGCAGAAGCGATCGGCCCATTTGGTGGCACCGCCGATAATGGGGCCTTGCACGTAGCGGCCATCGGGATAAACGGCGCGCCAGATGCCGTCGTTACTGCGCACCTGGACACGCAGGTAGCTGCCGTCGGTGGTGTAGTAGTTGACCACAGGGCCGATATTCGCGGGAAGCTGAGGGGAGGCATTCGAAAAGCAGGTAAGTTGACCGGTCGGTGAATATTGACTGTAGGTGGAGTTCCCGTCGGTGTCATTCCAGAAACTGTAAGTGGACGTGAGACGCAGTGCATGCGAGTCGCCGTCGGGGCCGATAAAGCGCAACGCGTTGGCGTAGGGCTGGCTGCTGCAGGAAACCGGGCGAGTCTCGTACTCCAAATAAGAAGAAAAATTGTATTTCCAGCCGCCGCCGTCTCCTTCCGGGACAAGCCGGTTCACCGTTACCACCGTGCCGGGAGGGCCTGGATAGTTGTCGATCACCGTATTGGTGTTCTCGTTAGTGCTACGAAGGTTGAAGGGCCTGGAATTGTAAGTGAGGCTGAGTTGGAAGGACTGACCGGCACGGCCGACGGGAAGAGAACCAAGCGGCATGCGTAGATTGACATTGCCTGTGGTGTCACTGATGGATTCCGTATCCGATACCGAGTAAGCGCCCGTCGGGAAGAATCCGCGCTCCGGTTTGAACGTGCCATATCCCAAACTGGTGGGCGCTTGGGCGAAAAGTATGGAATGACCAAGAAGGCCTAGCTGAATGCGAATGGAAGTAGTGAATTTCATGGGCATGGGTGACGACCTATGGTTGACGGAAGAGAGAGTCGTTAACTGAAGCAGAGAGCGTCGCCGCCGTGCGCTGGAAGCGCAAGACCTCGCGACCGTTTTCCTGGCGGATGATGGCACCCGGAAGGAGCGAGCCATTGAGCGCGGTGTACCCGGAATATTCCGTGTTGATCCGCGTCAGTTGGCCGTTCTTGAAAATGTTATAGGAGACCCGGCGAAGCAAGCCGGTAGCCGAATCGAACATGAATTGCTTGACGCGGACCTGTTGGTCACGCCGCCCAGGTGTGGGGATGGTCATTTGGAAGATGTCGACCTGAGCGCCGAAGCCTAGTTCGCCAGCCACGCGGAAGCCATGGCCCAGAAGCCGGATTGGGGCGTTTTTGTCGAGCTGATAGAGGAAATTCTCCGTCGTATCGAGGGCCAGTGATTCGAGGAGGTCCTCGTCGTCGTCGTCAATCGCGGCGCGCCCGGTGAGGCTCGTGAGGTCGAATGCCAACGCTCGCGGGCGGCCCGCCGTGTGCTCGATTCTTACTTGGCCCGGCAGTTCAATTGTCAGGGTCGCGGGTGAAGACGCAGTCCCGACCTGGAGCGTACCGGCCATGATCAGCCTCTCCTTCCCAGGCTCCTTTACGCGATCGCCGAGTGCGTTGACAACTTGTCGCACCCGGTCTGGCGTGGCGTGCGGAGGATAAAAGCGTGGCACCGGGCGAGTCACATTGCTCACGCCAAGAGATTGCGCGGCGAGTGGAAGACAAAAAAGAAGGAGAGTCAGGATCGATGGGGCGCAAGCAATCATAATTTTCTCCAATTTGGAGCGGTCGCAGAGGCAAAGGCTACGCGAGGTTGAAAGTGAAGTGCGAACGAGAACCCCACTACGCATCACAGCTTCCCCCCCGTAACCCGCAGAACCACCTCTCCCGGCCCGCCACGCGCGTCCAGCGCGATGGCACGCTCGTTGCCCTTGGTGGAGAAACGGGTACCCATCGCGTCGAATTTCGCCTTGAGTGCGGAGGGAATTTGAAGATTCGCCGTGCTGGCTTTCGGCTGCGCAACGGCGGCAACTGCCCCCAGCACGAGCAAGATCGGCAGGTTTCTGAATGGATGCTGAAATGTCACGACAATTTCCTCGATTCATATGGGATCCCAATTTGGCCGATACTTCGGATAGGCGAAAGCGAAGGGGTTAGCGGTGGAGGCAGTGGGAAATGCATGGTCACCTGGCTTCCTCGCGAATGGAAAGGCGCAGGACCTTGGGGGCTTCGCCGATTTTGGAGTCGGTGAGTTTGTCGAAGGGGCTGGCGAGGCGTTGGCCTGGAGCGCCGTGGTCGACTCGGTAGCGGCCGCTGTCGAGGACGGGGGTGTAGGCGATGCCGAAGGGCACAATGACCCGGTAGACGTGGCCGTTGGGGCCTTTGATGGGCGGGTAGGCGTGGACGCTGGCTCCCGAAGGAGCCTTGACGCCGATGGCGAGGCCGGGGTGGTTGGGGTCCTTTTTGAGGAAGCCGTGGGGGTCATCCACCTGGACGTAGAGGGAAGTGCCGCGGTCGAGCGCGAGGTCGAGGTCGGGCGGGGCGGCGACGCCGACCGGCGTTACGTTGAGGGCCGGTGGCTTGACGCCCCAGATGCACGGATTGAGGTAATCGCCGTTGGCGACCTGGGGGCAAACCGCATAATTGCCGGGGGGCACGTTGGGGATTTCGAAGCGGCCATCGGGACCGGTGATGGCGTAGCCGGTGAAGGTGCCGGGCGACTTCGAGG
>JAYVUQ010000801.1:0-2754 GCA_043787785.1 Bryobacteraceae bacterium | reverse complement strand
AGCGGGTGCCGGATGGCCATGGAGCCTATACCGTCTTCTGGTCACCCGATGGACGGGCGCTGCTATTCACGGCGCAAGGGAAGTTGCGGCGAGTTTCGATAACCGCCTATGGCGGCATGGGCGCGGCCAGCCAGACGGTAGGCCCGGCCATGCCGTACTTGGGAACGGGAGTGCCGCTCAGCGGGGACCGGCTTTCGATCTCCAGCCACAACGTCGGCGCGACGATTGCCGGCTCCGGAGCAGCGCCGCAACCGACTCGCATCGCTTATCCCTGGCCGCAGTTACTGCCGGACGGGAAACATCTCATTTACACTGTTCCCGATCGTAAGTCAGGGCAATATCGGGCGCGAGTGGCGCGCGCGGATGGCCAGGACGCGGGCCAGGAGGTAGTGCAGGCTGACTCCCGCGTCTTGTACACCGCGTCCACAAAGTCCGATAGTGGCTACTTACTTTACTTACGCGCTGGCACCCTATTAGCCCAGCCTTTCGACTTAGCCCACCTCAAGTCTACGGGCGAGCCAGTAGCCATCGTACGCCGGGTGACCTCTTTCCATCCCACGGGCGCTGCTGATTTCTCGGTGTCGGCTCGCGGCGTGCTGGCCTACCAGACTTTCGTCAACCGTACCCAACTTACTTGGGTAAACCGCCAGGGAGTCGAGGCTGGCCCCGCCAGCCCAGCCAATCTCTCCACCAAGTACGCCCGGCTATCGCCCGACGGCCGGAGCGTGGCCACATCGACTTACGATGTCGATCGCGGCGAGGCCGACATTTGGGTATTCGAGGGCGCGGCGGGTAGGCGAATTTCTTCCGGGCCGGGAAATCGTCACGCACCGGTGTGGTCTCCTGACGGCAGGAAGCTCGTTTTCTTTCGTCCTTCTGGCGGTGGGCCCAAACTATTCTGGCAATCGATCGAAGTGGGTAGTGTCGAGGAGGCGTTGCCGGAATCGCCGTACATGATGGCTACCTCCTGGTCGCCCGATGGCCGCTTTATCCTCTATAACAACAGTGGCTTGCCCCTTCTGCTGAACGATAACCAATCGGACATTTTCGCGGTCGATCTGGCGCGCGGGCGAAAGCTCACAGCGGTGATTCAAACGCCGTTTCATGAGGCCAACGGGGCCTTTTCGCCCGACGGGAAGTGGATCGCCTTCACTTCGGACGAATCGGGACGGGTGGAAATCTACCTACAGGCGATCGAAATCGGCGAGACCATCCGCGTGAAGGGCCCCCGTTACCCCGTTTCCAAAAACGGCGCCCAATCCTTACGCTGGCGAGGCGACACCAAGGAGCTTTACTACCTGGCCTTCGACGGGCGAGTCTATGCCGTTCCGCTCCGTCTGGGCCCCACCGTTCAGGCTCGGCCAGCGGTCCCGTTGTTCAGCATCGGCACCGAAGCACGCGCCGCCATTCATGAAACGCTCGGCTTCGATGTCTCAACGGACGGTAAGCGGTTTGTCATTCCGACGGTAACTTCAAAAGAAGATCCAGCCATCGTCGTGGTGCAGGACTGGGAGACGTTGTTACTGTCGAAGAATTGAGTTACTGAGTCCGGTTCAGGCTCTTCATGCGGAAGAAAGGCTTATCCTTCTCCGCCACGTCCTGCGCAAAGTCCTGCGAAGTCTTGGCTGGGTTGTAGTCGCGCCACAGCCAAGTCATCTCTTCGGCCATTTCGACATTGCCGCCGCCACGCGAGTGGCTGCCGTTGCCCCAACTCATACGGAAATCGTAACCCTTCAGCTTGAGTGAATTCACCAGGGCTAAGTTGGCCGCTGGCCATGAACCATGTTCGTTCTCTAAGTCGCCAACCCCATCCTGCATCCAGATGCGCAAGTTCTTCTTGGGCGACTTACGAATTAGATAAGGAAAGATCTCGCCGCCGTCCTTGCTGGTAAGTCCATCGCTGTGGCGCTGCCACTGGATGCTCGTAAAACTGCCGATGCGCAGCAGGACGCGGCTGAACTCATTGGTCCGCCACCAGGCAGCGTTCAAAGCGGCCGTGGCGCCCGAAGAGTCACCGGCAATGGCGCGGCTATAACCGTCCTGCCGCAGGTTATGCGTCTTCGCCACTTCGGGTAGAATCTCTTCAAGCACATAACGCGCAAAACGGTCATCCACCGAATCATACTGCACGCTACGCAAGCGCTGGGTGCCTTTGCTACCCGGCGAAACCAGTACCTGGATGATGACCGGGATTTTCTTCTCCTGCGTCAGGTTGTCCCACACGTTGAGCGCGCGCGAGCCCGAATCGCGGCCAATATGCACTTCGCCATCGGTCCAAAACATTACGGCCGCCGGCGTTCCCGGTTGATATTGCGCCGGAGTATAGATCCAATAATCGGCTTGCATGCCTTCATAAATGCGGCTCGTGTGGCTCAGCTTTTCGCTCAACTTGCCTTGCGGCGTCCCGGGCTTCAAGTAATGCTCCGGAGTATAAGCCATCACATCGTTGCGGCCGCCAAAGGTCTTGCCTTCCTTCAGGTAATGAAAGTTGTGCGTGCGCCCCGCGGCAAGCTTCGCCGTGGCGGACCAATGGCCATTCACTTTCCTCAACCGCGGCCCCGGTTCGTCGTCAATCATCAGTCTGGGCTCTTTAGCGCTGTCGACCGCAAAAAGAAAGTCGGGGCCAACCGCCAGATACGCCGTTCCTCTGGTAATTTCTTCCGGCTTCAGCCCGGTCAGATCTTTGAGGTTCGGCGCTTGTGGCAGGGCAGCGAGCGCGAGGCTGAGAAATAGGATGAGTCGCTTCATAGTGTT
>JAYVUQ010000800.1:0-2793 GCA_043787785.1 Bryobacteraceae bacterium | reverse complement strand
CCAGGGGCCCTAAAGGAGAACAAACGTGCCTCGTGTAAAACGTAGTACCAAACGCCGGGATTACCGGCATAAAACCCTTCGCCTCGCCAAAGGCTACTTCCTCACCAAGAGCAAGCTGAACCGGGCCGCCCAGGAAGCCGTCGAAAAGGCCCTGAAGTACGGTTACGTCGGCCGCCGCTTGAAGAAGCGCGATTTCCGCGCCCTGTGGATCACGCGTATCAACGCTGCCTGCCGCACGTGCGAAATGTCCTACAGCCGCTTCATTTCTGGCCTCAAGAAGGCCGGCATTGAGCTTAACCGCAAGGTGCTGGCCGACATTGCCTTCCATGATGAGAGTGGTTTCCGCGCTTTGGTTACCAAAGCAAAAGCTTCCCTCTAGATTCTGCTCGCTTCCCGCCGACTAATCCTGTAGATTGTAGAGGATGGCTTCCACCGCGTCATCCTCTACGGCTCCCCCCACCCCGCAGGGCGATGAATTCCCTTACCTTACCCAACTTGAGCGCCGCATTGGCCGGCTGCTTGACCTCGTCTCCGTCCTGAAACAAGAACGTCAACGCCTCGAACGCGAAAATGCCGTCCTCCTCCAGGAACAGGACACCGCCCTCCGCGACAAGAAACTGGCCCTCGACGAGAAGACCCACGTCATCCGCGAATTGTCCGAAACGCGGGCCACCCTCGCCGTTACCGAAGCCGTCGCCAACGAAGCCAAGGTCGCCCTTTCCCAAGGCGTCTCCCCCAGCGAAATCGAGAAGGCCCGCGCCGAGGCGCATGCCGCAAAGCGACAGACCGACGAGGCCCAGCGCCACGCCGAAGAGTCGCAACGCCACGCCGACGAAGCCCATGCCGCCGCTCGCAAATGGGCTGAACAGGTGGAACTCTCCAAAGCCGAGGCCAGCCGTCTTAACGATGCCATCGGCCGCCTCAAGATCGAGCGCCAACAAGTGCGCGAACGCATCGAAAAAGTCTTAGGGCAGATGGACGCTCTCAATGCTCCATCTCATGGCTGAACCGCGCATGCAACCAATCAGCAAACAATCCGTCAAGGTCACCATCTTCGGCCAGCATTACAACCTGCGCGCTTCCGGCGAAGCCGGTGAAATCGAAGAGTTGGCCTCCCTGGTCGACGACCTCATGATCTCCATCGCCTCCCAAACCGGCACCTCCGACCCCAGCCGCGCCGCCGTCCTCGCCTGCCTCCACCTCGCTGACCAGTTGAAGGGTGCCCAACAAGAGATCAACGGCATCCGGGACCGTGCCAACGACCGTTCCCGCCAGCTCTGCCAGGCCCTCGAACAAGCCGAAAGCGACTTCAAGGCCGGCCGCTAAAAATTCTTCGAAAATTTCTGAGAATAATCCCCTCCAGAAACGACTATCCTTTGTGAAGACTCTTTTCTGGCTCTGCCTTCTCCAGTTGCCCTCCTCCACGCCCGTCTACCGCGAAGATTCGGTGGTCAATGCCGCCTCCCAAACCGGAAACCGCTTCTCCCCCAACTCCATCCTCACGCTCTACGGCACCAACCTCACCTTTGGCACGCTCAACAACCCCAACATCAGCGGATCCGGCGTCAGAATGGTGTTAGGCGGCGAGTTCCTCGACATTCTCTTCATCTCGCCCACCCAAGTGAATTTCCTCATACCTGCCGCCACGCGGCCAGCCAATTACCTGATTCAGCTAGTCCGGGAGAGCGTCGGGGCCCCGCGCATCCCCATCGTGCTGCGGGAACAATCGCCCGAGCTGTTTGCTACCCCGGAAAACTGGCTGCTCGCCACCCGGTCCGATGGCTCGTTCATCACCGGGGACAAACCCGCGCGGCCCGGCGAAACCATCGTCTTCTACGGCACCGGCTTTGGCCCCGTCGTCACCGCCAATCGCACCGCCACCGTTAACTGGCTCGAGTTCGCCTCTGAGTTCAGAGTCCTGCTAAACGGCGAAGAGACGCCCGGCATCTACTATGTCGGCATCACGCCCACCTATCGCGGACTTTACCAAGTGAACTTCACCCTGCCCGAAGGCAAGCTCGCCGAAGCCAATCCCGAAATCCGCGTCGCCGCCCGCGGCGACAAAAGTCGCCCCGCAACCCGCCTCTGGTTTAACCCGTAACGACTATCCTATCTATCATGCTGTCGTTAATCATGTTCCTAAGCCAAGCCCTGCCCGGCACCGGGCTGCTCGAGCCCGTGCCCGACCCCGCCGCCCGCATGCTGGATGGCCTCCACGCCTACGCCGACGCGCGTCTCGCCACTGCCCCCTCCCGGCGCAATGCCACTCCGCCCAGCCGCGAAAAGCTACGCGACCTCATCGGTGCCATCGACCCTCGCGTTCCCGCCATTGGTTTTATCACGCACGGCGACAGCATTCAGTGGCCCGTCGTCGAAGGCGTGGTAGCCACCGGCACCTTGATCGAACCCAAACAGCAGCCCACCTGCTACCAGATCGCTCTGCAATCTCACCCCCAAGCCATCGATCCCAAATGTCTCAACATCGTTCTTCCGCTGCTCGAAGCCAGTCCCCACGCGGCCAGCAACGCGCGCCTGGGTAAAAAGACTGAGCAACCGCCGCGCGAATTTCTCTACCGCATGGCTTACCCCATTGGCCGCCACCCCCTCGGCTATGAGGTGCAAAACATCCTCGCCGCGGTCGACAACCTCGCCCTCCGCCAGCCACACCTGCCCATCCGCGTCGTCTCCATCAACGGCCATAATTCTCTCCCCGCCCTGCTCGCCTGCGCCCTCGACACGCGCATTGATGAATGCACCGTCGCCAATCTCCCTTTCGACCTTTCCGACCTCAGT
>JAYVUQ010000799.1:0-2636 GCA_043787785.1 Bryobacteraceae bacterium | reverse complement strand
CCAATTTTCCCCAATCCCCTCAACGACTTAGCCAAAAAACCTGCACCTCGTCTGCTATCCTCAGATGAAACCTGCTGCATTCTTCAACAGTACGAACCGCAATCACGAAGCCCCGGATAAGCTAACCGGCCTGAAATCAACAACTCCCGGCTTCGTTCCGTCACCTCCAAAAACGCCAGAGGGCCCCACCCGGAGGTGAGGCCCTTTGCGCGCTACAGCGCGCTACAGGGAAACTAGTTGCCCGAGACCGTCAGCAGCAGATTGCCGACGTTCGAAGCCCCGTTCAGGGTAGTAACGATTACCGGGAACGTGGCCACCGGCAGGATGCCTAGCCCGACATTGCGTGGAATCTCCACCACGATCGCCGTGGGCGAAACCGAGCGGATCAGAGCATCCGCGCCGCCTACCCTCACGCTGGTGCCCAATAGTGAGGATACCGACGTGCCGCCGTTGGCCGTACCGCTGGAAGAGGGCGCCAGGTTGGTGCCCACAATCCGGATCAGGCCGTCCGAGCGCACCGTGCCGCCGCCGACAACGGCCTCTACCCGCTCGATCACCGGCAAGGCCGAGAAAGCGCCGGCCAACTGCGAACGAGTCGCGCCACCCGGGTACACCGTCGTGTGCAGGTTCAGATAGTGGCCGCTGGGGTTCTGCAAGGCGGCGGCGATCACTGCCGAGTTGGTGTTCAACGCCGTCCGGTAGATATTGCCATTGCCCGCAAAAACCGGGGAATCGGCCATGCCGCCCAGGTTCGAGTTAATCACCACCGGCCCATTTTGGCCCGCCACCCCCGCGTGGACATGCAAGCCGGTGAAGGTCGTCTCCTCAGGAAAGCGATGATTGACAGAAAAAATGGCTAAGGCGGCCAGCGGCACGCCGTCTGCGCCACGCAAGGTGCGTAGTGCGAAATTGGCCGTGCCCGTGGCGGCCAATCCATCGACCGGCGGCACTTCATTCGCGGTTGACAGGCTGACGTTGAAAGGAGCCGTGTCCACGCCGACGGCCTGTCCGCGGATCACGCCGCCCGGATTCACCCGGGTATGCAAGTTGATATAGAAGCCGGCCGGATTCGCTTCGAGTCCCGCCAGCGCCGCAATCGTGGCCGCGCTCGGAGCGTTCATCCGATTGGTGAAACGCAACGTGCCCGCGCCCGACGATGCCGCCGGCACCGCTCCGGCCAGCATCGAGTTGATCGTCACCGGACCATTCAGTCCCGCCGCGCCCGTATGGATGTGCAAGCCGGTAAACTGCGTGTCCGCCGCGAAGCCCGTGTAAGCGACGTCAAAGGTCACCTCCGCCGAAGTAATCGCGCCGGTGATGTCCCGGCCGGTAAGCGCCGTCACGGCGGCAAAACCGCTCGCCGTCGAGCCTTCAATCGCCGGTACTTCGTTCGCCGGCGATAGCCGTGTCAGTACCGTGGTCGCCGTCGTCGCCAGCACTTGGCCGCGAATCGCGCCCCCGGGGTTCACCGTGGTGTGTAAGTTCAAGTAGAAATTGCTGGGGTCAGCGATCATATCGTTGATGGCCGCCAGCGCTGTAGCCGAATCCAGCCGCATCGATTGCCGGGTGATTCCCGCCTTGCCGGTGGCATCTTCCGTTTCGTTCGCGCCCACGCCCGAGTTCAACACCACGGGTCCGTTTTGGCCGCGAATCCCGCGATGGATGTGCAGGCCGGTGACGGTAATGGCTCCCGGAAACGAATAGGCCACACTGAAGTCCACGACGGCTTCGGTAATCACGCCACTCGCGTTCCGCACCGCATGCACCCACACAGTGCCCGAACCGGTAGCCTCCAAATCCAAAGGCGGCACTTCATTGGCCGTCGAAAGATTGGCTCGGAAGGGAATCGATTGCAGCGTTTGGGCCATTGCCCCGCCGCTGAGAAGTAAAGAGGTGGTCGCAAGGACCAATAGTCTGGTAGTTGTTAAATATTTCAAGGGCTCTCCTGAATGCACAGATTCCTATTAACGGAATACGTACACGATATCTATCAGATGTTCCACGTCGAGCGCAAGCGTCAATAAACTAAGTTACGCTCCAATGATGGCGCGAGTTCGCGCCAGTAGGCCTTCCAATTGGTCCAGCCTCAGCGCATTGGCGCCATCCGACTTTGCCCGTTCCGGCGCTTCGTGGACTTCGACAAACAGCCCGTCGATCCCCACCGCCGCGGCGGCCCGAGCCAGTGGCTCAATAAACCGGGGCTGCCCGCCGCTCGTGGAGCCCCCCGCTCCCGGAAGTTGCACACTGTGCGTCGCGTCAAAAATCACGGGATAACCCAGGTCGCGCATGATCACCAGGCCACGCATGTCGACCACTAGGTTGTGGTACCCAAAACTCGACCCACGTTCGGTCAGGCTCACTCGCTCATTGCCGGTGGAGGTTACTTTCTCCACCGCGTGCCGCATATCTTCGGGCGCCACAAACTGGCCCTTCTTGATATTCACCACCCGGCCCGTTCGTCCAGCCGCAACGAGTAAGTCAGTTTGGCGGCAAAGAAAGGCGGGAATTTGTAAAATATCGGCGCACTCGGCCACTCGCTCGGCTTGCCAGGGGTCATGGATGTCGGTCAGCACGGTGTAGCCGTCCTTGCGCAATCCCGCCAGAATCCGGCAGCCTTCTTCGAAGCCCGGGCCCCG
>JAYVUQ010000798.1:0-5616 GCA_043787785.1 Bryobacteraceae bacterium | reverse complement strand
CAAGCGGCGATGGAAACAACCGGCAGCACCACTGCACCGCAAGTGGCCCAAAACGCCACACGTTCCAGCATTGTTCCGCGCACTGTCATCAAGACTTCCGAGTATGCCACAATTGGGGCGTCAGCCAAGACGAACTCATTGTTTTCTCAGAGTAGCAACGATTGTACCGCGGTGGAAAAATGAGGCAGTAGAGGGTGGGCCGGCCTGACGTGCACTTTGTACTTTTGCTGGCAATTTCACGGATTTTTCAAGGCCATGCTCCTCAATCGCAAAATTACTAAAGTACTAAATTACTAGGAGACTCGATCTGGTTCCAGACACGGATCCAATCGTCGGGCGCTGCCTTCGACCAAACCAGTAAGTCCGCCACCGCCATCGCGTACGGCGATTTCGCGGGCAAACAAGCCAAGCCGGCTTCGACGATACGTCGGGGATCGCTTTCAAAGAAGGCCGCCGATTACATGCACGAAACGAACATGCCCCCATAGATGCCGTCGCCGTAATTCATCACCCGGCCCGCGCGCCAACTGATGTCCACCGCGGCTTGCGGCAAGCCCGGAGCCATCAGGCCGATGAAGTCAGCTTCGATCTGAAAGTCGATGTCGTTGGCGTGGGAATTGTACTTGGGCGTGCCTGCCAGCGCCGCCGGCACCCCACGTTTCAAGGCCCGCCGTGCCGCCAAGTTCGCATGCCAAAGCTGATACTTGGCGTTCTTGAACATGGCGCCGAAGTCTTCCGTAGTCGCATTCAGCCCCTTGTCGTCAAGCACCTTGGCCAGGGTCATGTCGACGTATAGATCGTCCTGATCCAAGGCGTTGCTCACCCGCTCTGGCTTCCACTCGGGAATCGACGCTTCCGGAACAATCTGATTGCGGAAGCGAAATTCAGTGGGCGCGCCGTGGCTGAGACGCCAATCATCTGGCCGGCCTAACCCCCTTCCACCTTGTCGCGCAGATCGGCCATGGAAATCTCGCGGGTTCCTGCGGGCGCCGAAATCGCGCGGAACGAAAGAACCAACGAAATCGCAGAGGCCGCGATCACGAGTAAGGGGATACTCCTTTGGGGTGAACCGGTTCACCAGCGAGCAAGAGGAAATTGCACCGCCCCAGTCGAAGCGCGTGCCGCGGTAATAACCATTCTGCGCATCGGGCAGGAGCACCTTCGCTGCGAGAAGACTATTTGTAATCTGCGCCTCGGGGAAAACGGCCTCTGCGGTAAATGCCGTCTTCATCAATATGACCAGCCATAACGCCACCGGTGTTTTCAAAGTTTTACCCTAGCTCCCTGGCGCGACCCAGGCAACCGCATGCCCCCCGAAAAAATGTCTGGCAGATTTTTCCCCTGGCCTTTGGCCGTCCTCGCCCGGCGGTGAACCGCGGGTTGCCATTTCCGGCTCTCGTGGGCCCGGCTTACTTGCAAAGCGTGGTGAGGGTGTTGAACGCTGCTGGTGCCGAAGCCAGTGCCGAAGCCAGTGCTGAAGCCAGTGCTGAAGAAGGAGCCATGGCGCCGGAGTCGATCATGTCCCTTTATCGGCCGTGGACTGGCGGGGGAAACAGGGCCATCCACGGGTGGTACTTTTCCAGCAAATTAAATCAAATCTACCACTTGCCGATTCCCTTCTACACAAGCCATCCGAAAAGTTAGCGCCGTCCGCGGCCACCCCCGCTCCGGAATCTGCCCCGGCCACCGCCGATGATCACCCGGATCCAAAGCCTAGCCGCCGCCATAAAGGCCGGATCCCCAGAACGGATACCCAAAGCCGTCATAGCCGCCATAAGGGTGCCATAACCACCGCCCAGCAGCATGCCGTTATTGCGATAGCGCGGCCAGTACGTTTAGTCCCGCCGCTCGATCCAGCGGTCGAACGAGTTCTTAGGCTCGGAGGACGCGGAATTCGGCGCTCTGCCGCTCGTCGCGGACGGTGGCCCGTTGGCCGCTCTTCACCTTCTCTCCGCCGCGGCTCGAGACGATTTCGGCCTCGCCCTTCCGCACCGTCAGGTCGGTTTGCCCGCCGTCCCGCACCGCGATCCGGTAAACGCCCGGCTTCAGCGGCCGCACTGTGGTGTTTGGCGTCATCACGCGACATCCGCCTCATTCCACGCGGAAATAGCGATTACCGACGTCGACAATCCTCACTCGCTCTTCCTCACTCAGCCGGATCAGATTTCCGGGAGACAATTGCACTTCGGCCCGTGACGAACGTCCCGTCACAATGGTGTCGTTGGCCGTCAGCGGCATCCCGCCGCGCGCCTGCATCCGGTCACCTGTGTCGCCACGGAGCACTTCACGTCTCCATCGGCGACACTCATCCGCGCCACGCCCACGTCGTCGCGCCTGGCCTGGCTCCCGTCCCGCGGTCCGCCCGCTCCCGGATAATCTCCATCAGCCGGCTGGCCATTCGCCGACCCGCCCGAACTCTGTGTATCCCCCGTCGTCGTTCGCCATGGCCCTGGCGTCTGTGCCGTGGCGGGAATCATACCGAGCCCAACGGCGAGAGCGGCTACCAGAAGGTTTGTCTTTGCATGGTAGTGTATCCTTTGCTACCCACTCTGTAGGCACTACCCCTCCTGGGGGCACGCCACTGGCCAAACAGGAAGTCGCTGATAACAAAGGGTTTATCGACGGCGCGCAGCGTGCGATGAGTGGTGCATTTTCACCGCCCCGGCCACAGCCAGCCGAGTACTGGCAGCCGAGTACTGGCAGCCGAGTACTGGCAGCCGAGTGCGGTTTCCTTGTAACCTCTGCCAAACCAGGGTGTTACGAGACTTGTTCGCTGGGCATGGTCCAGTTGTAGAGGATCTCCGAAGCCAGCAGCGCTTCCGGATCCCGGCCCCGCTGCCGGTACCAATCCACCGTGAGCGCGAGGCCCTCCTCGAGGGTCACTTCCGGTTCAAAGCCCAGTAATCGCCGGGCCAAGCTGCCATCCACGGCCACTCGCCGGGCATCGCCGGGACGGGCCAAGTTCTGAACGATGCGTGGGCCTACACCCGCCGCCTTGGCCGCTGCTGCCGCCAGTTCGCGTACTGAGACCTCGCGCTCAGTTCCCAGGTTCACCGTCTCCCCCACCGCTTCCCGGGCCGCGCCAGCCAAGCGAATTGCTCTCGCCGCGTCGGCCACATAGGTAAAGGTCCGTGTCTGCAGGCCATTGCCAAAGATCGTCATGGGTTGCCCCGCCATCGCCCGCAGCAAGAATTTCAGAATCACTTCGCTGGAGTCGCCTTCGTGATAGCTGCGCGGGCCAAAGGTGGGAAATAGTCTCACGATCACCGCGGAAAGTCCGTTGGTTAAATAGAAAGCTCGCACGTAGGCTTCACCTGCTAGTTTGCTTGCCCCATAGATTGTGGCGGGATCCAACGGATCACCTTCATCGATCCGGTCTACGGAGGGCGCATACACATCGGAACTGGACACATGTACAAACCGCGCTACCCGGGCAGACTGCGCCGCCTGCAGCACCGCCAGCGTCCCCGTGGCGTTCACTTCGTGAGTCTCGCGAGGCTCGTGCAGCGAGTGGCGCATTCCCAGGCAGGCCAGGTGAAACACGACGGACACGCCTTTGAGCCACGTCTGCCAGGGGCCCGGGTCCCGCACATCGCCTTCCACCAACGTCACCCGGCTGGTTGGCAGATGGTCGAGATTGTCCCGCCGCCCGGTAGCGAAATTGTCCAGTACCACCACGTGCGCGCCGCCGCTGGCGAGTTGGCTCACCAATTCCGACCCGACAAATCCCGCGCCGCCCGTAACGAGCACTCGGTGCCGCATTCGGCAAGTCTAACCGAACAAGTTGCTGACCGCTAGAAAACGAAGGTACTGTCAGGCCCGTAACCTTGATTCTGAAAAGCGCAAGTTTGAGCCGCCCGCGCACACCCTTTCGCCGTAGAATAGAGTTAGACCCTAAGAGAGAAAGCATGTCCGCGCCGCCATTCGTACACTTGCATTGCCACACCGACTATTCCTTGCTCGATGGAGCTTGCGAAATCGGCAAGATGGTAAAACTGGTGGCCGAGCAAAAGATGCCCGCCCTGGCCATGACCGACCATGGCAACCTCTTCGGTGCCGTCGAGTTCTACAACAAAGCCAATGAGTACGGTGTCCACCCCATCATCGGCTGCGAGATGTACGTCGCGCCCCAGGGCCAGCAATCGCGCAGCGAGGGTTACGATTACAATCACCTTTTGCTGCTGGCCGAAAATCAGGATGGCTACCGCAACCTCATTCAGTTGGTCACCTCCGGCTATCTCGATGGCTTCTATTACAAGCCGCGTGTCGACAAAGACCTGCTGGCGCGCCACGCTAAGGGCCTCATCTGTACCTCGGCCTGCCTGGCCAGCGACGTCAACCAGGCCCTCTTAGCCGATAAGTACGACGAAGCCCGCCGTTTGGCCTGCGAGTACCAGGACATCTTCGGCAAACAGAATTTCTTCCTCGAACTGCAGGATCACGGTCTCGACGACGACAAAATCGTCATCCCCCTGGTGAATAAGCTCTCCAAAGAGCTCAGCATCCCGCTCATTGTGACCAACGATGCGCATTACCTTACTAAGGGCGACTCGCGGGCACACGAAATCCTGCTCTGTATCCAAACCGGCAAGTTACTCAAAGATACCAACCGCATGCGGTTCGATACCGAAGAGTTCTACCTCAAATCGCGGGACGAAATGCTGGCCCTTTTCGGCGACCACGAAGATGCCATCGACCGCACCTGGGACATTGCGCAGCGGTGCCAACTCAAACTGAAGAAAGTCGAGAATCCCTTTCCTAAGTTCGACGTGCCCTCTGAGCACACCACGGATTCTTTCTTTGAATATGTCGCGCGCGAAGGTTATGAGCGCCGAAAAGTGAAGTTGGCATCGCTGGCGCGCCAGGGCCTGCTGCGCGAGCCACTCGAGAAATACGCCGAGCGGCTGGACTTCGAAATCAAGCTCATTCAGCAAATGCAGTTTTCGGGTTACTTTCTCATTGTTTGGGATTTTATCCGCTACAGCAAAGAGAAAGGCATTCCTGTTGGCCCAGGCCGTGGTTCGGCCGCCGGTTCGCTCGTCGGTTATTCGATGAATATCACCGACATCGATCCCCTCCAATACGGCCTGCTGTTCGAACGATTCCTGAATCCGGAACGTATTTCGATGCCCGATATCGACGTCGATTTTTGCACCCGCGGCCGCGGCGAAGTGATCCGCTATGTCACTGAGAAATACGGCCGCGAACAAGTAGCCCAAATCATCACCTTCGGCACCTTGGCCGCCAAAGCTTCGGTAAAAGACGTGGGCCGGGTGCTCGACCTAACCTTCGCCGAAGTTGAAAAGCTTACCAAGTTAGTGCCTTCGCAACCCATCGGCATTAAGTTAGCCGACGCCATCCAAATGGAGCCGCAGTTTAATGAACTGGCCCAGCAGGATCCGCGCGTACGCGATGTGCTCGACACCGCCTTGAAGCTCGAAGGCGTGGCTCGCAACTCCTCCGTGCATGCGGCTGGCGTCGTCATCGCGCCCGAACCGCTCAAGTATTTGGTGCCTCTCTACAAGACCAGTAAAGACGAAATCGTCACCCAATACGACATGAGCGGGCTCGAAAAGCTCGGGCTCTTGAAGATGGACTTCCTGGGCCTCACCACGC
>JAYVUQ010000797.1:0-2214 GCA_043787785.1 Bryobacteraceae bacterium | reverse complement strand
ACAAGAAACTCAGCGCTCCCGATGGCGTCATCAGCCTCATGTTGAAGCTCGGCCTGTCGGACCGAAAAGCGCTCGATCAACTCTTCCTAAGCGCCTTCGCCCGCCATCCCAAGGAGCAGGAGTACGCGGAACTCGGCGCCCTGCTCGCCAAGGACCGCGCCACCAAAACCAATGCCCGCAAAGAGGCCATGGAGGACTTGGTCTGGTCGCTCCTCACCTCCAAAGAGTTCCTCTTCAACTACTAGCATGCGGCTCCTTCTCTTAACACTAGCCGCCTGCGCTGCAAACGCGCAGAGCTTCAACGACGATCTACAGCCCGTCTTCCGCAAGTACTGCTACGGCTGTCATGCTGCCTCCGTCAAAATGGGTAGCCTCGATGTCGAGACCCACGAAGGCCTGATGCGCGGCGGCAATCAAGGCCCAATTATTGTGCCGGGCAAGGCCGATCAATCGCGGCTCTACCTCATGGTCGCCGGCAAGCTGAAACCTTCCATGCCGATGGACGGCACCACCCTCGCCGCCGGCGAACTCGACATCATCAAGAACTGGATCGACAAGGGTGCCAAGGCCGAAGTTGTAAAGAAGGCCACCAACACGCGTCCGGACGTAAAGCCTCGCGTCGCCCTGAAGCCGCAGATCTACTCGCTCGCCTGGTCGGCCGATGGCTCTATCCTCGCCGAGGGCGGCTATCAGCAGGTCCGCCTGCTCGATGGGGCGGGCACGCAGACCGCCACGCTCGATGGCCACCTGGAATCCGTCCGCGCCGTGGCCATCAGCAAGGACGGCAAGCGCCTCGCTGCCGCTGGCGGCCTGCCCGGCCAGAAGGGCGAAGTCAAAATCTGGGACCTGGCCACGAAGCAGGTCGTCGCCACCATCAACGGCCACAAGGACTGCATCTACGCGGTCGCCTTTTCACCCGATGGCAAGACTGTCGCCACCGCCAGCTACGATAAGCTGATCTACCTCTGGGACGCTCAAACCGGCCAACTCGTCAAGACGCTGAAAGACCACATCGACGCCATCTATGCACTCGCCTTCAGCCCCGACGGCACACGCCTCCTCTCCGCTGGCGCTGATCGTACGCTGAAGGTCTGGAATACCCAAACGGGCGAGCGCCTATTCACAATGAGCGAGTCGACCGACTGCCTGAACGCGATCGCCCTCTCGCCCGACGGCAAGCAAGTCGCCGGCGTAGGCACCGATAAGACCATACGCATCTGGACGCTTGCCGAGAAGTCCGGCGAACTCCGCACCAGCCTCATCGCCCATGAGGACGCGATCCTCAAAGTGGCCTGGTCGCCCGATGGCAAGCTGCTCGCCACCGCCTCGGCCGACCGCACCATCAAACTCTTCCAGGCCTCCGACCTCGCTGAAATCAAGACCATCACCGGCCAGCCGGACTGGGTCAATGGTCTGCTCTTTTCGCCCGACGGGCGCCGTCTAGCCGCGGCCCGCCTCGACGGCACGCTCGAGTTCTACCCCATTCCAAGGTAACCGCCATGCGTTTCTTCCTGCTCACCCTCACCGCCGCGCTCGCCTTCGGCCAGAAGTCCGATCACCCCACCGGCACCCGCATCACGCCGCCCACCATTCGCGACATCTCGCAGCGCGGCGTCTCCCGGGGCACCACCGTCGAGTTGACGGTCGAGGGCTTCAATTTAGCCGGCGCGTCGAAGATCTATTTCTCCGATCCGGCGGTCAAAGGGCGCATTCTGAGGATCAAGGAATTGCCCGATTTGAACGAGGTGCGGCTCGGCTCCAACGGCACCCCAACGCTCGTCGACCTCGGCCCGCTGCCGCCGCGCAACCTGGTCACGCTCGAACTGGATGTCGACCCCGATGCCCCGGTCGGCCCGGTTGCATTCCGCCTGCAGACGCCGCTCGGCACCAGCCCCGAAGGCACGCTGCTCATCGAACCCTACTTCGGCGAAAGCGCCGATAAGGAGCCCAACGACACGTTAGAAAACGCCGTCGAGGCATTCCTGCCCGCCATTCTCACCGGCGCCATCTCCAAGCCCGGCGACGTCGACCACTTCAAGATCACCGTCAAAGCGGGCACGCTGCTCAGCTTCGACAACGGAGGCATGCTGGTCGGCTCCGCGCTGCAACCGGTGGTCGATGTTCTCGATGCCGCGGGCCATGTGCTGAAGCAGTACGGCTACGGCGGTGGTCGCGACACCATCCAGTTCGGCCACAAGTTTGACAAGGCCGGCG
>JAYVUQ010000796.1:0-1616 GCA_043787785.1 Bryobacteraceae bacterium | reverse complement strand
AAGCGGCGACGACGTCTGCCGCGATGGTGCTGATGGTCGCTCCTTCAGCGCGGCAAAGCGAGGAGTTACTGGGGATTGCGGCGAATCTCTTGCGGCAATTCGAGGTGCCGGCGACTTACTCGCAGGATAAGGTGCACTTAGCGAACAAGGCGCGGATCCTGGCGTTACCGAATCAACCAGTGACGATTCGAGGTTACTCGCCGCATTTGTTAGTGGTGGACGAGGCGGCTTACTTACCGGAAGAGATATGGGACGCAGTGTTTCCGATGTTGAATTCGGCACCCGGAGGCGGCTGGCTGTGGCTGATGTCGACGCCCGCGCAGCCGGTGGGCTTTTTTCACCGGTTGTGGGAGAGCAAAGGCGAGCATTGGACGAAGTTAAAAGTGACGGCGCATGATTGTCCGCGCATTCCGGCGGCAATGATTGAAGAGGCGCAACGGTCATTTCCGCCAGAGCGTTTTGCGCGCGAGTATTTATGTGAGTTTGCGCAGCCGGCGACAGCGGCATTTCCGGAAGCGATGGTGCGGAGTTGTTTGGATCTGACGGTACCGGAGTTCTTTTCGACGCCCCTGAAATATACTTTGCCGGCCGCGCCGCAGGCTGCACAGCCGCATGGTTATGTGGGAAATGACTTGGGGCAGGACCAGGATCCGTCGACGGTGGCGATCGTGGAATTTACGATGGAGCCGACAGGGACGATTGATCCGGCGACGCGCGCGCCGCTATTCCGGTGCGGGTTGGCGTTGCGCTATCTGGATAGCCTGGAACTGGGGACGCCGTATCCAGGAGTGATGGAGCGGGTATTGAAACTGACGCGGCATCCGCGGATGGCGGGGCGCTGCACGTTACTGGTGGACGCGAATGGGCCGGGCGGGCCGATGGTGGACTTTCTGCGGCGGTCAGCCAATTTGTGCCGGCTGATCCCGCTGAAGACGACGTCGGGGCAGGAGGCGAAATTCGAGAAGGGCGTCTCGTTTGTGCCGAAGCCGATGTTACTCGACCGGCTGGACTTTGTGTTGCGGATGAAGAAACTGAGCATTGCGCCGGGGCCGTTGACGGAGGCGCTGATTCGGGAGCTGACTTTATTGGAGCGGGAAGTGCGGGTTTCGGGCCATGTCACGTTTTCGACGCCATCGCGGAAGGTACATGACGACTTAGTGATGGCGACGGCGATGGCAGTTTGGCAGGCGTGGGAAGTACACAGTAAGTATCTGGAGATGGAGGGCCCGGTGCCGTTAGTCAGCGCGGCGGGATTGATGCAGAGTGGGCACCAGAGCCCGCTCTTTGGTCAGAGTGTCTTTTCGACAGGGCCGCGTTTTTCGGATCGGTATGGGGAACGGTCCTGAGTGCTAGCTGCCTAGAGGAGCGCGCTTGGCAGCGGCACCAAGCAGGTAGCTTGGCACGCTCTTGAGGAACGCAATTCCCTATTAATCGAATCAATCACTTGGCTTAAGAAGAGGCGGAGCTAAAGCTCGGTGACGGCGGAAGCCCGCCGCTCCTGTGAGGATAGTGAACAAGGTGGTGGGCTGTCCCCACATTCTGGGGTGGATGCCCGCAAAAGATATTTGAGAACTTTGGCTCGCGAAAACGACTTATTAGTATGAAACGTTTCTACT
>JAYVUQ010000795.1:0-3139 GCA_043787785.1 Bryobacteraceae bacterium | reverse complement strand
CTTTGCGGGCGGATTCGACGGCGCGATCACCCCAGAGCTTGTCATTCGTACTGAGGGCTTTACGCCAAAAGGCTTCACCCAGGGCAGCATGGCCGAGGGCATAGTCAGGATCTTCGAGCAGGGCTTTCCTCAGGCTGGCAATGGCCCGGTCAACATTGCCGGCGACGTCAAAACGGTGGAGGTAGCCACGGCCCTCGAGATACGCAAAATAGGCCTGGGAGCGGTCAGTTTCGTGCATCCCGATGGCCTGCTCGGCTTGCGGGGTCACCGGCACCCCGAGCATGGCCGCGACCCGGTAGATGACGCCGTTGCGCAGCGTGTTGAGGTCGCCGATGCGGGCGTCGAAGGTGGCGGCCTTCACTTGACGCAGCGCCACCGCATCCACCAGATTGGCCGTGAACTGTATCGTATTGCCGATGCGCTGAATGCTGCCGGTGACGGCGAGGCTGATGCCGTATTGCTTGCGGGCCTGGTGAACACTGTCGATGTTGCGGCTGCGAATCTCGCTGGCCGGGACCACGGCGAACGCTGCCTGCAAGGGCTCGAGCTGCGTCAGCTGGGAGGTGAGCACTTCGGCCATGCCGTCGGAAAGGGCACGGAGTTCACGGTCTTCATCGATGGTTTGGAACGGCAGGACGGCGATCAGCCGTTTCTCGAGTATGGCGACGGGAGCGGCGGGCTTCACGGGGGCATAGCGCATCCAAAGCCCGCCGGCGGTGCTGGCGGCGAGCAGAGCGGCAGCGGTGGCCCAACCCCACGTCGACTTCTTTACCGGAGTCGGTGGCTGAGATTGGGTCGCCTGGGGCAGCGCCAGACCACGCAGACCCCTGACCATTTCGCGCATCGAAGGGTAGCGGAGATCCACATCTTTGGCTAGCGCCTTGGCCATGATCGCGCGCAGATCTTCCGGTAGTACGCCGAGGATCGGCGGCGGATCGGCGTGCGCGATGTTGTGCATCAGCTCGAGTTTGTTCCTGCCCGTGAACGGCCGTTGACCGGCGAGGGTTTCGTAGAGCACGACTCCGAAAGAAAAGATATCGCTGCGGTGGTCGATTTTGCCGCCGCAAACCTGCTCGGGCGACATATAGGGCACGGTGCCGATCACGGCGCCGGCACCGGTCATGGTGAGTTCGCCCTCGGGGGCCGGCGATTCGAGCTTCGCGAGCCCGAAATCGGCCAGCTTGGCATAGCCGGTTTGGGTGACCAGAATATTGGCGGGCTTGATGTCGCGGTGGACAATATTGGCGGCATGCGCCGCGGCGAGGCCGTCGGCCACCCCAGTGAGCAAATCGATTACCTGCCGCCAGGTGCGTTTTTCGCGCCGGGACCAATCGGCCAATGTCCCGCCGTCGACAAACTCGGTAACCAGGTACTGCTGGCCATCGAGTTCGCCGGCGTCATAGACGGTAAGCAGGTGGGGATGGTTGAGCGAGGACGCCATTTGCGCTTCGCGCTGAAAGCGGCGGCGCGCCGCCCGGTCGCGCACATCGCCAGAGAGAAATTTAATTGCTACGGGGCGGTTGAGCTTGGTGTCGGTGGCCCGGAACACCTGCCCCATACCTCCAGCACCTAGCAGCCCTTCGACGCGGTATTGGCCTACCTGATGTTGCTGGGTACGAGTTGGGTCGACTAGTTCGGCGGGCAGGTCGGGGGCCAGGCCTAGGAGAGTCTCGTCGAGCAGGCGGTCGCCCGTCACCTGGGCCAGCAGGGCGTCCAATTCACCGTGCATTTCGGCATCGCCGGCGCAAGCTTGGCGCAGGAACGCCGGACGTTGCGCAGGCCGCAGTTCAAGAGCGGAATGATACAGATCTTTCATCTGTTGCCAGCGCTCGGGGGGCACGATCGGGCGGACGCTCCTTTAGGGTCTTCCCTATTACACACTAGAGGGCGGCACATTTGGTGGCGGGAGCGACAGGTTACTCTCAGATATGTCGCGCTTGAGCCAACCGGAGATCGACGCCTACCTGACGCAGCTGGCTGGTGAGTTCGCGCCGGGTATCTGTAGGCTGGAGAAGGGCCCCAGCCTGAGCGCGCGGGGATACCGGCTGTGGCTCACTTTGCTGGATGATGCCGCGGGCGGGCAATTGCGAGTGCGGAAGTTCACGATGGCGCTGGTGCCACAGCCCGGATCGGATCAGGAGCGGCGGTCGCGTGAGTGGTTCTCTACCAGCCCGGCAGAGGACCGTTGGGGCGAGATTGACGGGAATCAAGAGTTGTCGTCTGAAGAATTACTAGCTGTCGCGAAAGCCTTATTCCTGCGAATGTTGGGGTAAACGCAAAAACGGCCAGCAAGCGAACTTGATGGCCGTTTTTCGATGGGTAAGAACTATTTGCGCCGGGAACGGGCGAAGGCGATCCAGGCGAGGCCAGCCACACCCAGGACGATCGTACTAGGTTCAGGCACGCCGGAGGCGGTGGTAAAACCGGAGGTAACCTGACTGAGCGGAGTAATCCCTTGCGAATCGAATTGAGTGACTGTGTAAGCTTGCGCACCTGGAGTACCGACCCCGGTGTAGGCGAAGTCCACACTGAAGGTGCCTAACATGGAGGGGACGCCGGGGCTGGCGTACAGGTTGTAGTGGCCGTTGGCACCGATCGGGTTGCCGATCTGAAAGAGAGTCAGGGTGAGGTTCGGCGACCCATTGTATACTCCGTTGGTGAGAGAACCGGCCGCGAAACGGGTGATTTCAAAGACGATGTCCAATTCCTGATTGACGGCCAAAGGCACACCAATGAGATTATAGATGTACCGGTACAACGGCTGGTTACTGCCGTTGACGGCATTCAGGTTGGTTACCGAGTAGGTGATGGTTGCCGCGGAAAGACTTCCAAAGGCGAGGCCAGCCAAGAGCCCCAAACGAATCAGGTTACGCATCCACACTCCTCCAATAAATAACGGCAATCTCAACTGTCCTAGAGTACCATTTCCTCCGCGTGGTGAAACGGCGGAGTTGACGTAGTCCAGTTGATTCTGTACGGAATAAGATGTTCCGTACTAGCCTACATGAGCCTATCGTCTTTTGGGGGCCGATTCATGAGGGAGGGTGAGGGGAAAAACTTCACATCACGAGAAAAAGGCGCCGCTCCAGAGAGCGACGCCTTTGTTGTTGGTTGGAGGCAGGAGGCCTAGTTGTTGATG
>JAYVUQ010000794.1:0-4758 GCA_043787785.1 Bryobacteraceae bacterium | reverse complement strand
TATATGTGGTTCGGCCTGAAGGGCAAAAGAATGCTCGGTCTGGCTGCTTTGGTGCTGGGCATCGTCAGCTGCGGATGGCTGCTCTTCGGTCTCCGGCTGCTCTATTCGTGACGGCTTCCCGATTCCGCTACTTCGTCCGCACCGGGATCGCCACTTACATGCTGGTCTCGAGCCCTTTCAACGTGTCTAAGCGAATTCGCCCGGTGACTCGTGACGTCACTGCGCGACCTCCCTGAACCTCGTCATCAAAGCTCGGTCGGGAACGGCTGGAATGAACTACTGGAATTCGGCGATGCCCGGCGGTGGCGTTGTCCTGGAACCGGACTTTAGCGTCAGCGAACTGATCCAAGCAGGACGACGCGTCTGACGTCGTTTGTTCTCGATAACTCGGTCAGCGCCGCTTGGTGTTTCGAAGATCAGACCACTCCCTACACCGTGGAAGTTCTTAAAACGGCCGTTTTGGGCGCGGTGGTCATCGTCCCGGCCATCTGAAACCTGGAACTCGCGAATGCGTTGGTAGTGGCCGAGCGGTGAAAACTTGTCTCCTCTGAACAGAGTACACAGTTCCTCAGAATATTCGGCAGCTCTCAATGTTTTGTCACAACAAGTAAGTGGTGTTTCTTGAGTTATCCACAGTAAAGCTCTTAACTTCACTTGTGAATGCATAGACTTTGTGAGCGGAAGCGACCGGCCTAATGAGCCGTCAACTCTTCCGTTTTTTGCTTAATTTCGGCCATAGGTGGAACACACTCAAAGTAAGCATGGAACCGGAACTGGGAACCCTTGCCCAACTCACTCGTAAGCGAGATTTCACCGCTCATCAACTCCACCAATTGTTTGCAAATAGCCAACCCTAATCCCGAGCCCCCCTGCTTGCGCGACATCGAAGGATCCGCCTGGACGAACGGCTGAAAGATTAGCTGCTGATGCTCCGGCGCAATGCCAATGCCCGTGTCGGATACTTCAAAAGTCGCCTTCATGCGAGGCCCGAACCGGCCGGGAATGTTCGCCGTAATAGTGATCGAACCTCTTTCGGTATACTTAATGGCGTTTCCGACGAGATTGTAGAGCACTTGACGCAGGCGGATCGGATCGCCGTACAAAGCATCGCGCAACGATTCGTCTAATTTACACAACAGAGTGAGGCCCTTTTTTTGCGCCCGCTCGGACATCATCTTGCTGACCTCGCGCAACACATCGGCCAGCGAAAATTTGACGTTGCACAATGTCATTTTTCCCGCTTCGATCCGCGACAAATCCAGCACTTCTTCCATCATCTCCAACAGTGAATTAGTGGAAACAAGAACCGTTTGAGCGTAATCCCGTTGTTCTTCGTCAAGGCTTGTTTGAAGCAGCAAGGAAGTCATGCCCAGAATGCCGTTCATGGGAGTCCGGATTTCATGGCTAATGTTGGCGAGAAACGAACTTTTCAACCGGCTTGCATCCTCGGCGTCGGTTAGAGCTTTCCGCAGTTGCTGCCGGTGACGGATATGTTCTATCGAATAGCGGATAGAACGTTCCAGCGTGCGTGCGTCGAGTTGGCCCTTGACGAGATAGTCGGAAGCGCCAGCCTCCATAGCGGCCACATCGGTTTCCTTGTCTTCGTGTCCCGTGAGCAGAATCACCGGAACGTGGCTTCCCTTTTGATTCATCTCCGAAAGAAGCTCGAGTCCGGTTTGCTGGCCTAGCTGATAATCAAACAGGTAAACATCATAGTGACGAGCGTCAATGGCGGTTCGGGCGGCATCGCAGTTGGAAACCCAGTCCATATCATAACGGCCCGCGCCAACCGCGGCAAGCAGCGACCGCACGAAACAACAATCATCCTCATCGTCGTCGAGCATTAGGATTCGAATTGGTTTAAGCGGCACGTTCATGCTCCGGTAATTCCACGATTTCGAGCCAATAACGGCCAATGGTTTGTGTCACGTCCACCAAAGATTTAAATGTGACGGGTTTTACGATGAAAGAATTCACACCCAAATCGTAGGCGCGGAAAATATCTTCTTCGGCCTTCGAGGTGGTAAGGACAATCACGGGAATGCGCCGCAATTGCGAGTTACTTTTGATCTCGCGCAGAGCTTCCCGGCCATCTTTGCGAGGCATATTCAGATCAAGCAGAATCATGCCCGGCAGCGGCTGGCCGGCCAGGTCGGCAAAGGTTCCCCTGCGATGGAGATAATCCATCAGTTGCTCGCCATCTTCCACCATGTGCAGGTCGTTGGCAACACGGCTTTCCTTCCAGGCGTCCAGCAGAAGCATCCGGTCTTCGGGGTCGTCATCAGCGCACAAAATTGTAATTCGACGGGCCGGGTTCTCATTCATTCCTGGTTCTCCATAATTGGCTGCAGAGGTAGTTCCACAGTGAATTTCGCACCTTGTCCAGGCGCGCTTTTCGCGGTTATGGTTCCACCATGCCTTTCAGCGATGCGACGGCAAACGGACAAGCCGATGCCGGTTCCCTCAAACTCCAGGCGTCCATGCAGGCGTTGGAACACTTGGAAGATGCGGTCGGTGTATTTCTGATCAAACCCGATGCCGTGGTCGGTGACGATGATTTGGTAATTGTCCGCGTCCACAACGTGACTCTCGATCTCCAATCGCGGCGCTTCACCGGGCGCATGAAACTTAAGGCCATTGGCCACCAGATTTTGAATCAGTTGTGTAATCTGGATGGGGTCGGCCTGCACCGTGGGCAGTGGGCCGCAGGTAACCACGGCCCCTTCCTGCTGGATGCGAATCTCCAGGTCGGAAAGCACGCCGCGAACAATAGCGTTCAGATCAATCGTCACAAAGTTCTGGGCGCGGGTACCGGCGCGCGAAAGCGAAAGCAAATCGTTGATCAACCGTTGCATTCGGCCGGCGGCATTTTGCATTCGATCCAGGTAATCAAGACCTTGTCCGTTAAGCAACTCGCCACATCTATTTCTAAGGAGATCGCCGAATGCTTGAATTTTCCGCAGCGGCTCTTGCAGATCGTGCGAGGCGACGAAAGCGAACTGTTGCAACTCGGAGTTCGAGCGATCCAGTTCTTTGGCCTTGCGCTGAAGCGCTTCCTCCGCTGTGACTCGCGCTGTCACGTCAAGCATCGCCGAACGAATCCCGATGACATTCCCTTGCCGGCCGTGAATCAGATTTTCGTGAACTTCCAGAGTGAGGCGCGTTCCATCCCGATTCACGTATGACCGCGTAAAGACTTCCAACTGTCTTTGCTTGGAGAGCTTTTCAGCCACGGCTTTTTGACTGGCGGCGCGCTCTTCAGCCGCCACAAAATCCCAAATATACCGGCCCACAATGGCGGAAGGCTCGTAACCAAGAAGATCGCACTCGTTGCGGTTGACGCTTACGACAACTCCGGTTGAGTCGATTTCGTGATACGCGATGGGCGCTTCATTGAATAAGGAACGAAACCGTTCCTCGCTGTCTTCGAGCGCTTGTGCGGCGGTCATTGACTGGGCCAGTTCCGCTAACGACTTGTCGGGATCGCAGCCGTCTTGGACGGATGGACGCTCCAGAGCCGCCGTTTGACCCGCCACGAAGTTTGTGATGGCGCTTGAGTTTTTGAGGAACACAGCGAAACAATCGTCGTGTTCCCCAAAAAGCTGTAGACCGTTCATCAGCTTTTGGCGAGCTTCCGCCATGATTCTGAGCGATCTGGCGTGCCGCATCGGCATTGCTGAGTCAGTGATCCACCGCGGAAGCCGCGTCGGCGTCAGTTCCGTTGCGTTACTGGGATGTCTGAAGGAGCCGGGATTCAGCGCAGACTATCGGGCTGCCCCCCGCAGCGCTTTGTCGCAATCGGTGTCGCGGCGGCAACAAGCCTCCGGCGCAGCGGTGAGCACGTTGCTGAATAATGATCGACGCGAATACGCCGGCCTCAGTCAAGGTACGCGCAGCGGACAGCGTGCTGGATCACGCGGCCAAGTCCATCGAGATTGAAGACATCGAAGCACGGGTGGCCGAACTGGGGCGCGCGCTGCTGTCAAACCAGGAAGGCCAAGGCAGCCAATGACGAGACGAGTACTAACCCGCCTGGAGCGGCTGGAAACCGCATGAGCCGTAACCGCACGCCCGAAGCGCATTTGGGAAGTCGCCATCGTTGGTGCTAACCGTGAGGTACTAAAAACCTTCAGCTTCGAGGAAGGCTGTGGCGCGGGTTTCCCGGTCGACTTGAGTCCCCAACCATGCGAATCCTAGCTTTAGGCCGGAGACTCGCCAAGCTTAAGGCTTAGACCAAGAATCTGAAAACGTGAGCCCCTTGGCGTCGACCCCGCTACGGTCGCCGAGCGTGGCGAGGATGTACGCCAGTTGCTCGGTGACGGCGCCCCGTGAGCCCGCGTGCCCTCAAGGCTGGCTACTGGAGGCTCGGGGATTTCGGCTGTGGTGTGAGCGGCAAGGGAGAATACCTGAAATCAATGAACGAATTGCGAGCGGCCCATTCGCTGGGAACCGGGCTCTTTGGCAGTAAGCCGCTGGCGGTCATCTGGCGAGCAAAGGGCGGCTATCGTCCGATTCGAGGGATAGTGACATCGGAGCAAGCTGATGAACTGGAACGCACCAGATTGCAGAACAGCGCCGATCTACAAAAATTGGGGGCCAATGGTCTCGGTGTTGTGACGGAAAACAGTGGTCATGACGTGCATCTAGATTAGCCCGACCTGGTAATTGCGACGATCAGGAAAGTGATCGAAAGCATACGTGAAGGTCGTCAGCTAGGTGCAACAAAGTAGATTCTCAGCACCAACCGGGGAGGCGACG
>JAYVUQ010000793.1:0-7857 GCA_043787785.1 Bryobacteraceae bacterium | reverse complement strand
TCGCCGCCAACGTCTGTCGGAAATGATCGATGCGCAGAACAAGTCCCGCTAACTAGGTGATCCTCTGCGCGCGCAAATCGCGTCCCGTCATCTCCGCGGGCAGGGGCACGTCGAGGAGGGCGAGAATGGTGGGCGCAATGTCCCGGAGCGAGCCGCCGGCGCGTAGCGGGGAATGCTCGTCGTTTACCAGGATGAGGGGCACGGGGCTGGTGGTGTGATAGGTATGCACCAGCCCGGTGGCGGGGTCGATCATCATCTCGGCGTTGCCATGGTCGGCGGTGATGATCCAGGTGGCTGGATGTTTCCGCAGCGCGGCCCAGATCCTGGCCAGGCAAGCGTCACAGGCTTCGACGGCCTTTATGGCCGCCGCAAAGACGCCGGTATGTCCTACCATGTCGGGGTTAGCGAAGTTGACGACGATCACGTCGTAAGCTTCACCTTCAATCGCCTTCACCACGACATCGCAGACCTGCGAGGCGTTCATTTCCGGCTGCAGGTCGTAAGTGGCCACCTTCGGTGAGGGGACCATCTGGCGCGATTCGCCGCCGGGAATACTCTCATTGCCGCCATTAAAAAAGTAAGTGACGTGCGGATATTTTTCGGTCTCGGCAACGCGGAGGGCAGTTTTGCCGTGCGCCGCTAGCGCATCCGCCAGTAAACCGGCATGAGTGAGTGGGCCGAAGGCGTAGGGCAAGCCATAGCTCTTGTCGTATTCGGTCATCTGGGTATAACGCAGCCGGTCGCGCTGCGGCACGGCGGCGGTCTTCGCAATTACCGGATCCAGCACCATTTGGGTCAACTCGCGCGCGCGGTCCGCCCGGTAGTTGTAGAAGATGATGGAGTCGTCATCCCGCACCAGGCCGGCCTCGAGAATCGTGACGGGCTCAATGAACTCGTCGGTAACGCCCCTGGCGTAGGCCGCCGCAATGGCTGCGGCGGCGCTGGGCGCATGCGGGCCGGTTCCCAGGACGATGGCCGTATAGGCCTGCGAAACCCGCTCCCAGCGTTGGTCGCGATCCATCGCGAAGTACCGGCCACCAAGACTGGCAATTTTACCAATGCCGAGCTCTTGCATCTTGGCTTCGAGTTGCGCCACAAAGGAGCCACCGGAGTTGGGCGGCGTATCCCGTCCATCGGTAAAGACGTGGACGAAGACCTCGGCCACCTGCTGGCGCTTCGCCATGTCGAGCAGGGCGTACAGATGAGTGTTCATCGAATGCACGCCGCCGTCGCTGAGTAAGCCGAAGAAATGTAGCCGCTTGGTATGCATGGCATCCAGGAGCGCCGGGTTGGTGAATAACTTTCCGTCCAGGATACTGGCGTCGATGCGCGTAACATCCATCTGAATTACCCGGCCGGAGCCGATATTCAAATGCCCTACTTCGGAGTTACCCATCTGGCCGGGTGGCAGGCCGACCCAGGGTCCGGAGGCTTCAATGAGAGTCCAGGGATACTGGCTCTTCAGCATGTCGAAAACCGGCTTCTTCGCGGCGGCGACGGCATTGCCGGCTAATTCGGCGCGGTGACCCATGCCATCCAGGATTGTCAGTACGATTCTTTTCTTCATAGTAACCTTCCGCACTAGTATCGGCCCCAGAGCGGCGCATTTCCATTCGTGGCCCGCAGTGCCCCGCGTTCGCGGCTGGTTGGTATTGTCTCCAGCCGGGGACGCGGTGAGCGGGTAAATGACGTTTACTTACCAGCTTTGTTTGAAGGCAGCGCGGCCGGCGAACTTTGCCGAGGCACCGAGGTTTTCTTCAATACGGAGTAACTGATTGTATTTGGCCATGCGGTCGGTGCGGCTGGCCGAACCGGTCTTGATTTGGCCCGCGCCGGTGGCCACCGCCAAGTCGGCAATGAAGGCGTCCTCGGTTTCGCCCGAACGATGCGAGACCATCGAGGTGTAGCCGGCGCCGGTGGCCATGGCCATCGCGTCCAAGGTTTCGGTGAGAGTGCCGATCTGGTTCACCTTCACCAGAATCGAGTTGGCGATGCCTTCTTCGATGCCGCGCGACAAACGCTGGGTGTTGGTGACGAATAAGTCATCGCCGACTAACTGGGTCTTCGATCCGAGCACGTTGCTTAAATGCTTCCATCCGCCCCAATCGTCTTCGGCGCAACCGTCTTCGATGGAGATGATAGGATACTGTTTGGCCCAACTGGCCCAGAAATCGCCCATTTCCTCGCCGGTGCGCTCGCTCTTGTCGCTCTTCTTGAAGACGTACTTCTTTTTGCTTTTGTCGTAGAATTCGCTGGCCGCGCAATCAAGCGCCAGCGCCACCTGCTTGCCGGGTTTGTAACCGGCTTTGGCGATCGCTTCCAAAATCACTTCAATGGCTTCTTCGTTCGACTTCAGGTTGGGCGCAAAGCCACCCTCGTCGCCCACGGCGGTGGAATAGCTGCGCTTCTTCAGCACGGACTTCAAGCTGTGGAACACTTCCACCCCCATGCGAAAGGCATCGGAGAACGTGGACGCGCCGAAGGGCGCAATCATGAATTCCTGTAAGTCAACTGAGTTATCGGCGTGCGCGCCGCCATTGATGATGTTCATCATCGGGACGGGCAATACTTTGGCGTTCACGCCGCCCAAATAGCGGTAGAGCGGCACCATCAGGCTATCGGCCGAAGCGCGCGCGGTGGCCATGGAGACGGCCAGAATCGCATTCGCGCCCAGCTTGGCTTTGTTGGGCGTGCCGTCCAGTTTGATCATGGCGGCGTCAATTGCGGTCTGCTGTTCGGCGTCCATGCCGATGAGGGCTTTCGAGATCTTGGTATTGATATTGGCGACGGCCTTTAAGCAGCCTTTGCCCAGATAACGTTTGGCGTCGCCGTCGCGTAACTCCACCGCTTCGTGCTCGCCGGTGGAAGCTCCCGAAGGCACCGCGGCGCGCCCCAGGCTGCCATCGGCCAAGAGGACTTCGGCTTCCACCGTCGGGTTGCCGCGGGAATCGAGGATCTCGCGACCGGTGATCTTGATAATTTCGTTCATGAATTCTATTGTCGCATTGGCATTGTCGCAGTGGGTCGCGTCATCATGGAAGAATGGCAAATCACAGCACCGTGAAAATGTTCCTACTGGTGGCTTCGGTGGCCAGTGCCCGAACCAGTTTTGACGCTCAATTTGAGCAATTCAAACGGGAAGCGACGCCAGAGCAGCTCTATGCGTTTCTGTATGCGATGCCGAAGGGCGGAGATTTGCATCATCATGGGACTTTGGCCGCCTATCCCGAGGAGTGGCTGGCGGCGGCCACCGATCCGGCGGTAACGCGGGGAAATAGCTTCTTTACCCGGCTGCGTTTCAACGCCTGTCCGGACAGCCCGGAGCCTTTTTTGCGCTATCAGACGATTGCCCGTTACGCGGTGCAGAAGCTGTCGACTTGCGCGAAGGAGGAGTATGTGCGGCTCGACCAATTGAGCCCGGAGCGCCGCACGGAGTGGCTGAGTGCGATGCGTCTGGACAAGGCGGGCGAAGGGCGCGACGAGTTCTTTGAGCAAGCGGTGAACCGGCTTTCGGGGCTCGTTCGCGACCCGAACGTGCTGGCTGAGGCGATGGCGCGCTACATCCAGCGCTATGGGCGCGAGGGCATTCGTTATGTCGAAACGCAGGTTGGCCTGTTGGGTGGGTTCGATGCGGAGGGTAATCCTTATCCGCCGGAGAAGGTGGCGGAGACGATGCGGCAAATGCTGGGGCGGCCGGAGGTGAAGGCGTCTGGGGTGACCGTGCGTTTCCAGAGTGTGATTATCCGCTTTCGCCCCGATGCCGAGCAAAAGATCGAAGAGGCGTACGCGTTTCTCGACCGGAACCGCGATCTGTTCGTGGGGCTGAACATGGCGGGGCGGGAGGACAACGGCAAGGGCCATCCGCTGCGTTTTCTCGAGACCTTTCGCAAGATGCGGCGCAAATATTCAGGTATTCACCTTTCGATCCATGCCGGTGAGGTGGACGCGCCTGGGACGCAGGTGCGCGACACGCTCTTGATTGGCGCGGAACGGATCGGCCATGGCCTCAATTTGATCACCGATGCCGATACGCTGGTGCGCATGCGGGATCGGCGGCAGTTGGTGGAAATCAACTTAGTGTCGAACCGACTGCTGGAATACTTTCCGGATCTGGATAAGCACCCGTTCCCCGAGTATCTTCGCACCGGAGTGCCGGTCTGTTTGAATACCGATGACCCCGGCGTATGGGACTCAAACCTGACCGATGAGCACTTCACGGCGATCCGCCACTACCATCTCACCTGGCCTGAAATCAAGCAAATGGCGCGTGATAGCCTGCAATACTCGTTTGCGCCGAGCGAAGTGAAGCGCCTGATGCGGGCGAACTACGAGATTGCGATCGGCGACTTCGAGGCACGTTTTGCGAAGGGTTTCGTGGAGCCGCTGTCGCGGGTGAAAGCCGAGCCATCTGGCTACGCGCGCCGGAACTTACTTACGCCCTAGGTAGGGCGGCCGCGGTGCTGGCGGCCATCTTGGCCGGTGCAGGATGATTCCTGATGGTTGGCGACTGGCCGGGGCACTCGGGAACCGTCGCTGGACGAAGTGCGGCGACCGCAGGTAGGTTATTATTGGCCACTACGCCTTCGTTTTGGCCGAATTGGGGTCTATCGCGGGCCCGCGACACAGGAATGGCCGCGACGGTGTGAGGAGGTGAAAATGTGCTCCACCGCTGACGCGGGCTAGATACAATGCACGACATTTCTCATGGCTTCAGGTTGTAGTGCGCCTGAAACGGACCGGACGCCGGCAAGAACACCTGCGCCCGCACTAGTTCCGCCACTTGGCGCACATGAGCCAAATCATGGTTGGCCCAGGTATACAGCAGGTGTTCAAGGGTAAAGGCGCCCAGCTCGGGGTGGTAACCAGTGCGCCGCAGTTGGGCGGGTTCCAACGTTTCGAGTAACAGCACCGCCTCTTCTCGTTGCTCTTCCCAGTGCGCGAACGATTCTTCGGGATCATCGGTGGAGTAAGCTCCGGCGGCATCGAAAGCCTTCTCGTCGTAGTTCGCCACGACCGCACCATCGGTCAAGAGCATCAGGTCGAGCCGCGTCCGGAAGAGATGTCCTTCCACATGCGAGAGATGTTCTAACACCTCGGCGATCGACCACCGCCCAGGAGCCGGCCGTCGCACCGCGGCTTCGTCGGTCACGGACGCCATCAGGATGCGCAGGATCTCGGGCGTCGCGGTCAACTGGTCAAGCGCCGGATGTTTGAGGACATTTAAGGGCATTCCTTGAGCTTAGCTAAACAAAGTCGGCTGCTCGCCAGGGCCACCACCATGGCGGCGGACGTTGAAATACTGGTAAGCGCGATCCGTACCCATGCGGCCGCGTGGCGTGATCTGAATAAAGCCCAACTGAATCAGATAGGGCTCGTAGACCTCGGCAATCGTATCGGCCTCTTCGTCGATCGATGCGGCCACGGTCGAAAGCCCCACGGGGCCACCGTTATATTTCTCCAGAATGGTGAGCATGATTTTGCGATCGATTTCGTCCAGGCCAAAGCGATCGACATCGAGTAAGTCCAGCGCGGTGCATGCCACCGCCGGGTCAATCATGCCCCGGGCTCTTACTTGGGCGTAGTCGCGCACGCGGCGTAACAAACGATTGGCGATGCGCGGCGTACCCCGGCTGCGGCGCGCCACTTCGAGCGCCGCCTCGGCGTCAATCGGTACGCCGAGTAACTTCGCCGAACGCTGCACAATCAGCTGTAAATCACTCGCGCCGTAAGGCTCCAACCGCAGCACCAGGCCAAAGCGGCTGCGCATGGGCGCGCTTACCAAGCCTTGCCGCGTGGTGGCGCCGATGCAAGTGAACTTGGGCAAATTGATAGAGTGCGTCCGCGCGCCGGGGCCCTGGCCGATCAGAATATCGACGCGATAATCTTCAACGGCCGCGTAGAGCATCTCTTCAATGGCTTTGTCGAGGCGGTGAATTTCGTCGACGAAGAAGACCTGCTTCAGCTTGATGTTGGTGAGGACGCCGGTGAGGTCGAGCTTCTTTTGCAGCACCGGTGCCGAGGTCTGCTCAAAGGTGACGCCGAGTTCGTTGGCGATCAGGGCGGCCAGCGTGGTCTTTCCCAAACCGGGCGGGCCGTAGAGCAACACATGGTCCATGGCTTCGTCGCGCATGCGCGCCGCTTCGATAGCGATGCTGAGGTTTTCTTTCAGCTTGGGCTGGCCGTTAAAGTCCGCCAAGGTGCGCGGACGCAAGCCCACTTCAAATTGGCGCTCTTCGTCTTCGAGATTACCCGACAAAATCCCCCGGTCAGACATGATCTTTCAGGTTAGCGCATCAGTTCGAGGGCCTTGCGAAAAAGCACCTCAAAATCAGAGCCGACGCCGGCGGCTTGCGCTCGCTGCAAGGCGGCCTCGGCATTGGGGCGGGCGCAGCCGAGGTTGCCAAGCGCGGAGAGAATATCTTCTTCAAGGGCCGTAAATACAGGGCCCCGGGGCACCACCGGCAGCGCGCTACCGCCCGCGCCCAAGCCGTCTACTTTGTCGCGCAACTCCAGCACCATGCGCTCGGCGGTCTTCTTGCCTACGCCGGGAATCTTGACGAGGCGGGCCAGGTCGCCGGTGCGCAGGGCGGCCACCAGATCACTGGCGGCGAGCCCGCTCAGGACGGTGACGGCGAGCTTGGGCCCGATGCCACTAACGCCGATCAGCTTTTCAAAAAGGCGCTTTTCGTCCAGTGAGGCAAAGCCAAATAGAGAGAAAGCGTCCTCCCGCACTTGGGTATGAATCCGCAGCTTCACTTCCTGCCCCACGTCGCCTAAGCGCGAGAATGTCGTGACGGGAATGGTGACGTCGTAGCCAACGCCGCCGCATTCAATAATGACTTGGTTGGGATGTTTCTCGAGCAGCGTGCCGCGCAGGTGAGCGATCATGGAACTTCCATCCTACATGGCTCGCCGACTTTTCTTTGTACCCGAAGTCCGATCCGGCCGCGCGGAGTTGCGCGGCGAAGAGGCCAAACACCTTACGCGCGTCTTGCGCGTCGAGGCCGGCCAAATCTATGAGCTCTCCGATGGGCAAGCGCACTATCTGGCGCAGGTGGAACTCGCCGATCGCGACCAGATCACTTTTCAGGTGCAGGAAGAGTTGCCCGTTTCGCCCGAGCCCTACGAAGTGATATTGGCCATCGCGCTGGTGAAATTCGACCGGCTGGAGTGGATTTTGGAGAAGGCCACCGAGCTGGGCGCCACGCACATCCGGCCCTTCTGGAGCGATCGCGGTGAGCCAGGGCTGGAGAAAGCGGTGGCCAAGCGGCTTGATCGCTGGCGCAAGATTCTGATCGAGAGCTGCCAGCAATCGCGGCGCATCGTACCGCCCGCCATCTATGAACCGGTAAGCCTCGCCAGCGTGTTGAGCGTGCCCGCAGAACGGAAGTATTTTTTCGACGAACGTCGCGAAGACGGGGAGTTCGCCCCCGAGCCGGCGTCGGCGTCGCTGCTGCTGATTGGCCCCGAGGGCGGTTGGACGGAGCGGGAACGCGCCTTAGCCGTTAGTTGCACGGGAGCTTCACTGGGCCCCCGCGTGCTACGCGCCGAAACGGCGGCCATCGCCGCGCTGGCCATTTTGGGCCACCGGCTTAGACAAACACCCGGCTCACCCGCGAGTTGATACCGCACAGCACGGCATAGGCAATCGTGCCGGCCGCGCGAGCCATGGCTTGGGCATCGAGGCCGGGGCCCAGGAGCGTTACTTCGTCGCCAATCTGCAAGTGGGGCACGGTCGAGATGTCGATGGTGGCGACATCCATCGACACAGCACCCAGCAGGGGAACCACTTGGCCAGCGGCGACGACAATGGCCACCACCGCTGCTCAGAACCCCGCCCAGCGCATTGCCCAGGTG
>JAYVUQ010000792.1:0-3459 GCA_043787785.1 Bryobacteraceae bacterium | reverse complement strand
CTCCCGGATTCAGTGCCATGTTCCCGAAGCCATCGTAGGCAAAGCTCTGGCTCCAGGAGCCACCACTCTCGCTCGCCGACTTCAGCCGGTTCAGATCGTCAAACCCGTAGCTCTGCGTCGCGCTAAACGTACCCCGCGTGATCGTTTGCCCACTCGGATTCCCGTCGTTCACCGCCGGATAGCTGTAACCCAGATCCATCAACATCGCCGGATTTTTCGCGACCTGCATCCCCATCACCTGCCCTCGGTAATTGTACGCCATCGCCTGCGTCACCCCATTCGGATGCGCCATCGCCTTCACCGCTCCGCTCGGCGTATAGTCCACACTCGTCGCGTAGCCCGTCACTTCCTTCGTTTGCCCTGAGTCGTGAAAGAGAGAATTCACCAGCCGGCCGCTCGGATAGCGCAGCCCGGTGAGTCCGCCCGCCAGGTTGTAGGTGTAGCCGTCACCGCTCGAGTTGCCGAACGAGTAGTCCACGTTGCCGGTCCGCTGGGTGCTGCGCAGCAAGCGGCCCAGGCCGTCGAACTTGTCGAACGAAGTTTGCGATACGCTATTGCCCACGCCAGTGAGTTTGCCCTTACTAAAGGTGATCGTCGCCGCGAAACAGGCTGTACCCGTCGTATTCACCTTGGCGCCATCGTAACAATAAACCACGCTCGGCGTCGCCGGATGAACCGCGCCGGTCCCCGTAAAGTAGCTCTTCGAGACCGGGCGGCGCAGATCGTCATATGCCACGACTGTGCGGTTCTGATTGGCGTCGGTCTTCTGGTTGAGCAAACCGTCGTCGTAATAGGTATACGTCGTCACGCCGGGCTCCGGGTTCGTGGCCGACCCCAGCCGGCTGAGGGTCGTGTAACCAAATGAGCGATCCCGCGTCGCCAGGGTGACGCTCGGATTGTCTTCCCGCCGATACTGCTGGTTCACGCCCGTCAGGTTATCCAACAGGTCGTACGTGTAATTCGTCAGCGTGTACAACTGGTAGTTGGCGGCGGAGGTTCCCTTGTACTCCTCCACCTGCCGGAGGCGCCCCAGACCATCCGACACCGAGCGTTTGCGGCGCCCAGCCGGATCGATCACTTCGATGGCCTCGGCATCGTAGATGGTCCTCGTGGTGGCGAGCGCCGGATTACTGCCCCATGGGGCGGGCAACGCCTGCGTCGCGTGAGTGCTCACTTCCACCACCCGGCCCAGCGTGTCCGCCTTACGAACCGTCCAGCCCATCGTGGTTTCCCCATTGGTAGCCGTGGCATCTTTCGAAAGGCCCGCCGCGTAGGGCGCGGAGATGAGCTCAAATGTCGCGCCTGGCGTAATGCGCGAGCGGGTTTGCGTCTTTATGCCAGCCTGTTCCTCCGCCGGACTCAGCACCGCGGCTACCGTCTTGTCTTCCGTGCGGCGGCTGAGCCGGGGACGGCCCCAATCGTCGTAGTGGACGGCGGCCTTGATCTTGCCGTCTTCATTCGCGGCCAAGTCGGACGAGACCAGCGTGGCCACACCCAGGTTCGCGCCAAAGTCGGTGTACTGCGTCGCCGTGGTGCGCTGGCCGGCCTGCACTTCCTTCGTGGGCCGGCCAAGCCGGTCGTAGGTGCGCACGGTGGAGACGCTGTTGTCGAAATCCGTTTCGGTGGTGACGAGTCCGCTGGAGCAATCGTAGGCCATCGTAAAGGTTCGCTTCAGCGTCGCGTTGTTGGCGGCCAAAATCTTCTTGGTTGGATAAAGGTTATTCACGGCCGTGGAGAATGTCTGGGCCGCGAAGCCGGGGGCGAAGCGCTGGATCCCACAGATAGGGACTGGGTCGTAGACATAATCGGTGCGCACGTTGACTTCATCCGTCATGCTCGTGAGATTGCCTTGGGTGTAGCTATAGGTCTTCTTGACGGAGTTATTGTCAACAAGGACGGCCGGAGCATTGCCTACCCTGGTGCTGTCCCAGTGACGCTCCAGATTCACGTCGCCACCGTTCGTGTAAGCAAAGGTGTCAATCGCCACCGGCGGCGGCAGGGTCCCTGGGTCGCCGGCATAGAGCCGGCGCGAATCCTTAAGGCCTAGCAAAGCGGGCGCCAGCGGGTTCCAATAGGCACCATTGAAATCGGCCGGCGCGGACTCAGCATCTGGTTGGCCCGAGGTGTAGGTGAAGATCTGCGTCCTTACGGCAGTACTGGATGGCGCGGCGGCAGGCGGGCTTGTCGGAGTGACCGGGGCAGAGTATGCGCCGAAATCGAATTCGGTAGCGCTGAGAGTATTGCCGTTCTTATCGAACTTGAATCGGCGGGCCGCCACTTTGCTGGAGACGCCGTTCTTGTTCCCCAGGATCCGGTACTCTACTTTCACCCAAGGATTCAGCGGGTCACGTTGCGATGCATTGCCGGAGACGCCCGTCGTGCCCGCCGCCGTGCCAAGACCGAATGGAACGTTCTGGGCATAGACTTTCTCCTCGCTGTTTCCGAGAGGCCGGATGGTGCGAAACACTAACCCACGATAGGGGTGACCGGCGAAGTGCGAATCCGCAAACTGATAGGTGGTCGCCCCGCCGTCCGGCGAGGTGAACGTGCTCTGGTTGGTTTCAATTGCGTAGTTCCAAGTCTCGGTCCGTTCCGGAAGAAATGTGCCGGTGACTTGATCGTCTTTTTCAAGGTAGGTGACGGTCTTTTTCTTCACGGGCCGCTCCGTTAGGTACCATCCGGAACGGTTGAAAGCTTCGTATTCGTAAGCGACGCGGGGTCCGCACCGGAGGTCGGACGTACCCGTCGTATCTCCCGTGTCGCGACAGAACATTTGCCAGCCACGCAACTCACCGTTGCCGGAATTGCCATTTTCGAAGGAGTAGTAGTCGAACTTGTACAGTAGGCGTTTCGCCTGCGCGGTGTTTCCGACGGGCGTTTCCAGCAAGGTAACGGCATGCTGGCGGTGCACGCCCTCATTATCTGTACATCCGCCCGCTGGTCCGCAGGGATACCCCATTACAGAGTTGGAAACCGTTCCCCAGCCCACACGCCATTCGAGTTCAGTGTTCGTACCGGCCGCCGGACCACGAACGACATCCTCGGTCGAGGCCCGTGTTCGACTGAGGAAGTCCGCCCCTGCCATTCCAGTGCCAGTGTATTGAATTGAAACTTGGCGGCCAAGGTCATCCTGCAGAACAGTGAACGGATCGCCACTACTGGGCAGATGGTTGGTGATCACGATCCTGTTGCCATTGCGGTCAAACACGCTTTGGGAATCACTTCCGGTTCCCTCAACGCGGCGGCCATCCGGGAAGAACATCGTCCAAGGGCGTGGAGAGATCGAAGGCGAACCGGTAAACTCGACGCGGACATAGGATCCGTCCGTGGTGTAGTAAACCATATTGCCTGGGTTGCTTGGACCTCTTGCCGCACCACCGTCGCAGCTAGTCAATCGCGTTCCAGCGTTAGTGATGTCGTAGTAACCATCGCCTCGATAATCATCCAGCGTCCACGTGA
>JAYVUQ010000791.1:0-2416 GCA_043787785.1 Bryobacteraceae bacterium | reverse complement strand
GCGCGGGTTAAAGTTGTTGTTGTCACGCTTGCTGAGACCACCCTTGGGATGAATGATAGCGCCCGGGCGGCCCGTGAGCGGGTCAGTCGCTGAGGGATCGAAGTTACTCATGGCGCCGTTGCGCGTGCTGAAGGGGCTTTCGTTTGAATAACGTAAGCCAGCATTAATGGTTAGGGTCCGGGAGAATTTCCAATCGTCTTGAATGTAGAAGCTCTGGATATTCGAGCGGGGCAGCCAACTGGTTAGTTCCTGAGTAAACAGGCCCTGCGAGACAGCACCCGTGAGGAAGCCGGCAAAGTAGTTACCGGTGTTCGGCACGGCAACGCCATTGGGCTGCAAGCCAGCCGTGACACCGGAAAAACTGAGACTAGACGGGCGAGCGAAGTTCGCTGAATTCAACTTGAAGCTGAGAATCTCGTAGCCGGCCTTGAAGGCGTGCGTACCGCGCACGAGAGTGGTGTCGTTACGGAAGGAGTAAGTTTCGTTGACCAACTTGCTGGGCGTGGCGCCGGTGATGCCGTAGAGCGAATCGGCCGAGTCTCGGCCGCCGGAGCCGAGGGCCGGCAGCAACGAAGCGTCGATATTCGGAATGCCCAATTGCGAGGGCCAATTTCCGCCGAAGGAAGGGACGCTCGTATCGTTGCGCCGGCGATAGTAGCCGACGCGCGAATCGTTCACTAACGAGGGGCTCGCCACCCAGGTATACCCCGCAGACACGTTGGTCCCGCGGAAGGGCGAGTAGGTTCCTTGCTGGGCGTCGAACGCCGCGCGGTCCTTCCGGATGTTGATCGGCCGATTGAAACCAGTCTGTTGGTTGTCCGTATAGCTACCGTAGATCTTAAAGGCTTGCGAGAACTGATGGTCGATGCGCAGGTTGTAATCGTTGAAGAAAGTAAGTGCGAGTTCGTTGGCGAGCAAGTTGCCGACGGGTCCAAGGGCATTGAACGTGCCAGCCTGATTGGGCTGCACCCAAGGATCGAAGCCTAGCACTTTGCGCGAGGCCGGGTCGAAGCGCGCGGGCGGAACCAAGTTCCCCGGGAAAGGATCACGCGCCCAAGTGCCATCCGCGTTGCGCCGCGTGGTAGAGGGGTCGAAGATCTGGTTCAAAGCCGCAACGCCCGGGAAATTGAAGTCGCCGCTGCGCATCGCGAGCGTGGGCGTAGTCGCGACGACTTGGGCGACTTTCTTCTCGTGCAAGCGCTGATAGCCGAAGAAGAAGAAGGTCTTATTACGGCCATCGTACAATTTCGGAATCATCACCGGGCCACCGATATTGGCGTCGGGCTGCATGAAAAAGGTCATCACGCCGGCCTGGCTGGTGCGCAGCTTATCGAAATACAACCGGTGCTGCATGCGGCGCGTGCGGCCGTACCAACTACCCATACCGTGCAGTTCGTTGGTGCCGCTCTTCTTCACGACGGAGATGACGCCGCCGGCCGAGTGGCCGTATTCCGCGGGGGGCACGGTGGAGATCACCTTCACTTCGGCCACCGCATTCTGCAGTGGCTTGATAGTTCCGGTACCGCCCATCTGATCGTTGCCGTTGACGCCGTCTTCAAAGATGCCAATGGCGCCGTTGCGCTGGCCGGCCAAATGATATGAGCCTAAGTCTCCGCCGTAAGCATAGCCACCACTGGTCATCCCGGGTACTAAATTCAACGTCGAGTTTACGTAGCGCTGATACAGGGGCAATTCGTACAAGACGCTGCCACTCATCACGGCGCCCGTGGCGGACGTTTCTGTTTCAAGTAACTGGGCACCGCCCGTCACTTCGATCTGGTCCGTAACCTGACCCACCTGCATCGTGGTGTCGACGGCAAGAGTATCGCCCGTGCGCAATTCAATCTCGTCGCGCAAGGTCTTCTTGAACCCGGAAGCCTCAAAGGTTATGCGGTAGATACCCGGTTGCAAGGAGAGCACCCGGTACAAGCCTTCCTCATTGGTTTTTGCATTGAAGGTGAAATTGGTCGCCTTCTGAACAACCGTGACATTGCAATTCGGTACAATCGCGCCGGTGGAATCCGTTACGCGTCCGGTCATCGTGGACGTACCGATCTGCGCTAACGCCGCGATCGCCGTCAACCCGAGCAGGAAAAGAATGCGCTTCATACAACCCCTCATAAGCTTAATGTTTTACTCCGAACCCCATTTGTGGGTGAGTATTTTAAATCACATTTCTATGACAAATGCAAGGGGCCTAGGGGACTGCGTCTTTCGCGCAACGCAAGCCAAGGGTCGGGCTGCGCTCGCCCGGACGCGCCCAACTACGGTAGGGAATCGTCAGAAACAACGGCGGCACGTCAAACCAACTGCCGCCTCGCAAAACCCGATACTGTCCCGATTCCGGGCCCAGCGGATTCTTTGCCGCTGCCACGGCATAATACTTTTGCCCATACCAATCGGCGCACCACTCCCA
>JAYVUQ010000790.1:0-6158 GCA_043787785.1 Bryobacteraceae bacterium | reverse complement strand
CAGACCAATTACGAGGGCTGCCGGGCCAAAGGTGAAACGGCTGTTGATGTCGCTCAACCTGCGGCAGACAAACCACGCCAGAAACAAAATCAACGCGGGCTTAGCAAACTCCGAAGGTTGTAAAGACATCACTCCCAAATCAAACCAGCGATGCTTCTTGCCAACGGCGTAGGCCACCAAGACCATCGGCACAGTTAAACCGAGAGGTGCCAACGCCCAGCGAGCGCAATTCCACTGGCGATAATCGATCTTCTTGATCCGCATCATCACCAAGAAGCCCAAAACAGCCGCGCCGAGTTGTTTCATCGCGTTCCATCGCAACATTGTCTGCCAATCAATCGGCAAATCCGTGCCTAACCCTAAAGCCGAAGGTGTTTTTAGTTCCTGGGCAATCGACTTTACACTTGATGCACTGTAAACCATCACTAGGCCGAAAAATACCAAACCCAAGGTGGTGCCGAAGAGCGGCCAATCCGTGCGAACGCGCACCGCCATCTTATTCGCCCTCCAATTGCCGGACCACGGCTTTAAATAGCCGGCCGCGTTCTTCGAAATTTCGAAATTGATCCCAACTGGTGCAGGCAGGCGCTAACAAAACGATGTCACCGGCTTTGGCTCGCGACGCGGCAAATTGCACCGCGGCATCGATGGTACCTAACTGTTCAATTGGCACGGCGCCAGCTAACTGCTGGGCAATCTTACCGGCATCCTGGCCCACTAACAAAGCACCGCGCGTACGGCCAGCTAGTGGCTGCCGCAAGAGAGTAAAGTCCAGACCCTTGTCTTTTCCGCCGAGAATAATCCACAATGGCCCGTCGAGCGCCTCGATTGATTTCAAGGTGGCCGTCGGCGTGGTGGCCTTCGAATCGTTAAAATAACGCACGCCTTTGCACGTTCGTACAAATTCCAGCCGATGCTCCACGGCTTGGAAACTTTTCACTCCCCGCGCAATGTCCGGGAGCGTAGCGCCGGTTTCTTGAGCCATCCGCGCCGCAGCCAAGACGTTCTCGAGATTGTGCCGGCCAGGAAGAGGAACATCGCTCGTCGACATCATCACCTGGCCGTCGAGCACCAAGTGATCGCCGGCTAGCCAGGCACCACCGGGCATCGCCGTGGTGAGGCTAAACCACGCTTGACGCGCAGAAGTGCTGGCCGCATACGACGCGGAGCACTCATCGTCGAGGCGAAGGACAGCCAGGTCCTCGTCAGTTTGGTTGGATAGTATTCTGCCCTTGGCTTTCTTGTAGGCGTCCAGCGAACCATGCCAGTCGAGGTGATTTTCGGAAATATTCAGGATCGCGGCGATGCGAACATGCAGGCTGGATGTCGTCGCCAATTGAAAACTGGAAAGTTCGAGTACATTCCACTGGTCTGCGCGGGATGTTTCGACCATTGCCGTTGGTGGAACACCGATATTGCCACCTACTTGCGCAGCCACTCCCGCCGTGGCCAGTAAATGGCCCAGCAGCGCCGTGGTGGTGGTTTTTCCATTGGAGCCGGTGATCGCGGCGATGGGGCCCTTCAGAAATCGCACCGCTAATTCCACCTCGCCGATAACTGGGACGCCTTTCCCCCGTGCGTACTCCAGTTCCGGCGCGCCTATTGGAATTCCAGGCGAGACAACGACCAAGTCAGCGTGGCCGAGTAAGTCTGAGCGCAAGGGTGCAAAGGGCACTTTCAACCGCTCCAAGGTTGCACCGGCGTCGCCTAGATTCTCGAGCAGATTGGCGTCGGTAGCCGTAACTTTCGCACCACGAGACGAGAGCAGCTGTGCCGCCGCCAAGCCGGACCGGGCCATTCCTACCACGACAACACTGAGTCCTTCAAGTTTCATCGTAATTTCAGCGTCGTGAGCGCGAACAGGGCCATCACCAGACCGGCTACCCAGAAACGGATAACGACCTTTGTTTCGCTCCAGCCGAGAGCTTCAAAATGGTGGTGCAGCGGAGCCATCTTGAAGATGCGCTTCCCGCGAAGCTTGAAGCTGCCGACTTGGAGCACCACCGAGAGTAATTCAACGACGTAAACTCCACCAATAAATACTAACAGGAATTCTTGTTTGATCAGGACGGCGATGGTACCGAGGCCACCGCCCAGCGCGAGGGCCCCGACATCGCCCATAAACATTTCGGCGGGGTGCGCGTTGAAGCATAGGAAACCCAGCGAGGCTCCCATCATCGCGGCGCAGAGGATCGTCAATTCACCAGCATTCGGGACGCGGGCGATGTCAAGATAAGTGGCGAACTCGCGATGGCTATTGACGTAGCAGAGGACGGTCATGGCTCCGGAGGAAATGATCATCAGGCCAATCGCGAGACCGTCAAGCCCGTCGGTCAAATTTACGGCATTTGACGCACCCACGATGACAATGACCATGAAGAGGAAGAACGGAAGAAATCCAAAAAAATAGGTCCATGGGTTCTGCAGTAACCCGCTCAGTAGTAGGTCAGGCTGGTAAGACTTGAAGAAGGGAACATTGAGCTTCGTGTCATAGCCGGCTTTGGCGTGCATCGCCAATAGAATGAGACCGATAACGGTAGCTACGGCAATCTGCATCAAAAGCTTTTGACGGGACGTTAGCCCGAGATTGCGCTTTTTTGCGATTTTCGTATAGTCATCCCAGAACCCGATGAAGCCGAAGCCAACAATCGATAAGAGGGTGATCCACACGAAAGCGTTACGAAGATTGGCCCAAAGCAAGGTGGGCACGATGGTGGAAGCCAGAATCAGCAGGCCGCCCATGGTGGGCGTTCCGGCCTTCTTCTGATGACTCTTGGGACCGTCTTCGCGAATGTGTTGGCCGAAAGAAAATTCTTTCAGCTTGCGAATCATCCACGGCCCGAGCGCGATCGACATCAGCAGGGCAGTAATCGCCGCAAAAGCCGTGCGGAAAGTAAGGTACTGGAATACCCGAAACGGGCTAAAATAGGGGAATAGTTGTTCGTAGAGCAGCCAAAATAACATTTTATTGGCCCTCCAGAAAACGTGCCAAAGCTAGTTCTACCTGGGTGCCGCGTGAACCTTTGAAGAGAATCGCATCGCCTGCTTTGGCGATGGCGCGCAAGGCTTTGCCGGCCTCTTCCGGAGTCTCGAAAAAAAGTGCGGCGCCTGCGTCCAAGCCTGAAGCTCGCCCGGCATCAACGAGATGCCGGGCGGCACCGCGAATTCCGAGCAGCACAGTAACTCCGGTCGTCGCGGCATAATTACCTACGCCGCGATGTAATTCTTCGGCCCAAAGGCCTAACTCTAACATTTCACCCAGGACAGCTATCCGACGCTTGGCGGGGGTTTCGGCAAGCACGTCGAGCATAGCCCGGGCAGCGTCGGGGTTGGAGTTGTAACAATCATCCAGAATCGTCATCCCCGCATGTTGACGGCGCTCCCCGCGCATTTTGGCAGGTTTCAAGGCGGCCACGGCATCCTGCAAATGTTCCAGCTTCGTCCCTAACTCTCTCGCCACCGTGAGGCCAGCAAGTAGGTTCGAGAGCGAATGACGGCCCGTTAAGCATGACGTAAACGGTATGCCGTCTAAGTGAAAAGTGGTTTGGTCGGCCGCCAGATTTACATTCTCTGGCCGTACTTGCGCACCGGGGTTGAGGCCATAGCCAATGGTCTTGCCGGGATGAGAAAATTGCCTGACCCTCGCGTCATCGTAATTTAGAATTGCGAGGCCACCAAGGGGCAGTGCGTCGACCAATTCGCGCTTCGCGGCGGCGATCCCTTCGATAGAGGCGAAGTTTTCGATGTGCGCGAAGCCGACATTGGTGACGACAGCCACTTGGGGCCGGGCGATCTCGCAGAGACGGCGAATTTCGCCAGCGTGATTCATGCCCATTTCGAGCACGGCGTAGCGGGCAGAGTCCGCGAGACGAAGCAGCGAAAGAGGAACGCCGAGGTGGTTATTCAGATTGCCAATGGTTTTTCCGGTAGGGTGTTCGACGCCCACCAGCGCCGCGACTATGTCTTTGGTGCTGGTTTTGCCGACCGAACCGGTAACGCCGACGACGGTTCCATCCCACCATTCTCGAGCCTGCGTGGCCACCGATTGCAAAGCTAACTCGGTGCTATTCACGAGTAACAGCGGCCTATGCGGTAGGGGCTGCTGGACGACGGCGGCAATCGCGCCACGCGCTAGAACATCGCTAACGAATTGATGCCCGTCATGGTGGTCACCCGGCAACGCGAAAAACAAGTCTCCGGGCAGGACGGTGCGGGAGTCAATACTCCAGCCAGTAACCTCGGCATCTGGGCCTGGCATATCAATGCCAAGAAACTTTGCTACTTGGGAAAGAGGCATCTTCACTGGCCAAATCCCATCTCGGCGAGAGCGGTGCGTGCGACTTCCCGGTCGTCAAAATGAAGGGTTTGGCCGCGAAAGATCTGATAAGTCTCATGGCCTTTACCCGCCAGGATAACCGCATCGCCAGGCTTCGCCGCCGCTAAGATTGCACGGATCGCCTTGGCCCGGTCTGGCTCCAATAGGTGGGGAGTATCAAAGCGACTGAGGCCAACGAGGGCGTCATTGATGATCGCCAATGGGTCCTCGGAACGCGGATTATCACTCGTCAATACGACGAAGTCGGAGCCTTCGGCCGCGGCTTTGCCCATGAGGGGCCGCTTCGCTCGATCGCGGTCGCCTCCGCAGCCGAACAGAGTCAGAATACGCTTCGGGCCCATCGCGCGCGCCACGGCAATTACATTCCTTAGCGCATCGTCGGTGTGCGCATAGTCGACGGCGACTAAGAACGGTTGACCGGCGTCTACGCGCTCGAAACGGCCGGGGACGGATTGGCACTCGGCAATTCCGGCAGTTACTTGAGCCAGCGTCAACCCGTAGCTTAGTCCGGTGGCGCAGGCCGCAAGAATGTTATAAACATTGATTCGTCCTACCAGCCGGCTTTGCACCTCGAAGGTGCCTTGCGGGGCAGTTACTCGGAATTCGAGCCCGGCGAAACTCTCTCGAATTCGCTCCGCACGCACGTTGGCGCCGGGATTGAGGCCGTACCAGTAGATACAGGTTTCAGCAGATATGGGCACGTGAGCGGTCCACTCGTCATCCCGATTCAGAACCGCGCAGCGGGGAGCCGGCGCGTCCTGCCCACGAAATAATTCGCACTTGGCGTCAAAGTAAGCCTGCATCGTGCCGTGAAAGTCCAGGTGGTCTCGAGTTACATTCGTAAGTACTGCGGTGTGGAAAGAGAATCCGCAGACGCGGCCCAAGGCCAAGGCGTGGGAGGAGATTTCGGCCGTCATCGCGGTTCCTTGCCGATCTCGCAGTTCCTGCATCAGACGATAAAAGTCGAGTGACTCGGGAGTGGTATTCGGCGCGGGCCGCACCTCCCCGGCCAAGCGATACTCAATTGTCCCGATGAGTGCGGTTTTACGGCCCGCCGTGCGCATCAGGGCATCGACCAAGTAAGCCGTCGTCGTCTTACCGTTAGTGCCGGTAATACCTGTCACTTCTAACTGGTTTGTGAGATCGCCGAATAGGTTTCTTGCCGCCAGAGCCAGAGCGCGCCGCCCATGCTCCACTTCAATCCATAGCGCGTCAACGCCCTCGATTTGCGGGGGAGGCGGAAGTTCGCTAACGATAGCCACTGCGCCTTGCGCAATCGCTGCCGCAGCGAACTTCCGGCCGTCGACGTTCACGCCGGAGAAGGCGAAGAAGATATCTCCGCTCTTGATCCGGCGCGAGTCGTATTCAATGCCGTTCACCATCTGCGTGCGCGCAGCCACGGGCAGGGGCTGCTTGAGCGCCACTCCGTCCAGTAATTGCGCGAGGCTGATCATTCGAGTGTGAGGCCAGTTTCTTTCTGAACCACCGGAGTCTTTTCCGGCAGATCTTTTGGTATATCGAGAATCCTTAGGATGGGTTCAGCAACTTCTTTGAAGACCGGCGCCGCGAGGGCTCCGGCGTATTGAGTGGCACCGTTCAGCGTCACCACGACGACTAACCGCGGGTTATTCAGCGGAGCGAAACCCATGAAAGAAGCATGGTAATGGCCGTGTAAGTAGTGGCCGGTTTTCGGGTCCACCATTTGTGCAGACCCCGTCTTGCCGCCGGACGAGTAGCCGCTCAGTTTGGCGGCTTGGCCGGTGCCGCCTTGCAGCACGACGGCCTCGAGAATCTGCAATACTTTCATGGCCGTCTCGGGGCG
>JAYVUQ010000789.1:0-3671 GCA_043787785.1 Bryobacteraceae bacterium | reverse complement strand
CGGGGCCGATCACGTCCAAGCGGAAATCACGAGCCTTCGGGTTGGTGGCTCGCCATAGGTTTACCGTTTGCGGACGATCCTGAGTGACGATCCGAATTGAGCCATCGGCAGGATTCTTCTTCCAATTAAACTGCGGCCGCTTGGCGTTATCCAACACCGATTGATAATAGGCCGTCAAGCTTTCGGTGGCGTCCGAGCCAGCCAGATTGTGCTTCGCATTCGGGACATAGCGTAAGTGCTTCTCGCCCTTCAACGCATCGAAATAAAACTGCGAATTGTCCGGCAGAAAGAACTGGTCTCCCGAGGCATTAATCATGTACTTCGGCAGGGTGAGCCGCTCGCGGTGCTCGTAAGGATCTTCCACCTGCAATACCGCGCGATACTCCGGCGTGCCGATCTTATAGGGAAATAGCCCGTGTTCCACATAGTCGCTCAAGGCCGGAGAGAAAAAGCCATAGGCCTCGTAGTGATGCTTGGTAATCGCCTCGCTATTTAAAGCGTCGATTACCATGGGGATGATCGCCACTACGCGTTTATCCGTCAGGCCCACCAGCCAAGTGGTCCAACCACGCTTCGATCCGCCCGAAACCACAAACTCGTCGATGGTAATACCCCGGCGGCTTTTGCAGAATTCCTGAATGGCGTCAAGCGCGCGCACGCCGCTCTTCACCATCGCCAGCCGCACCAGCCACGTATCGTCTTTGGTCGCGAAATGCTTCACCCGCGTGTATGCGATGATGTCGTCTTCCACACGCGCCCGGTTCGGCGAATCGCTGAACCGCAGCGGCTGGTTGGGCACCATGCCTAACTCGGCAATCACCGTGCCCGTGTCGCGCGCCATTTGCGCCGCGCGCGCGGGGATTTGCGCGGGCGCCGGCTGGTTGTTATTCCCCCCCCCGATAAACAGGAGCGCTTTGGCGTGCCGCACGCCCGCCGCGGGGCGCACGATAGTGAGCCAATGCTTCCACACTGGCCGGTCCACGTCCTTGGCTGTGCGCCAGGTCTGCGAGGTTAATTCGAGGACGTCGGCCTCTACGCCTTCGCCCGTCATCGAACTCACTAACTTCCAGCCATACACCGGATCTTTGGCATGGACATAGCGATCCAGCGAAGTTTCCGGCACTGGCTGCGCCATCGCCAACCACGTCAAAGAAAGCAGCAATACGCATCGGTAAATCATCTATGTTGGATACCACGTTTCCGGTTCACTTGCCGTAGGCGTCCAGTGCCTCGCCCGTCAACCGGAACGTCGTCCACTCATTCATTGGCATGGCCCCCATGCGCCGATAGAACTCGATCGATGGCGCATTCCAGTCCAGCACCGCCCAGTCTACTCGCCCACAGCCCCTTTCCAGTGCTACTTCCGCCAGCCGGGTCAGCAGCGCCTTGCCGATGCCCTTCCCTCGCGCGGCCGGGTTCACAAACAAGTCTTCGAGGTAAATGCCGGGCTTCGCCAGAAACGTGGAGTAGTTGTGGAAGAACAAAGCGAATCCCATCGGAGCCTTCTCCCAATAGGCGATCAACACTTCGGCATAGGGCCGCTCACCGAACAGCGTGGCGCGTAAAGTCTCCTCGGTCGCAGCCACCTCATGCGACAGTTTCTCGTAGTCGGCGAGCTGTCGAATAAAGTCAAGGATGATGCCGGTATCGGCCTCTCGGGCCGACGAGATGCGTAAGCTCATTTGAGCACCAGTCTAACTTGATGCCATCATCGATGGTAATGGATCGCCGCTTCTTTCTTTCCTTGCCCCTTGCCGCCGCGCTCACGGCACGCGACCTCGCCACCGATATCGCCATCATCGGCGCCAGCACCGGTGGCTGCGCCGCCGCCCTCGCCGCTCTCCGCAATGGCTATCGCGTCGTCCTCACCGAAGAGACCGATTGGATCGGCGGCCAGCTAACCTCCCAAGCCGTACCGCCCGACGAACATCCCTGGATCGAAAGCTTCGGCGGTACCCAAAGCTACCGTCGCTATCGCCACGCGGTTCGCGATTACTATCGCTCGAATTACCCCCTCACCGCCGTCGTCCGGGCCAATCCCCAATTCAACCCCGGCGGTGGCTCAGTCTCCAAGCTCACCCACGAGCCGCCCGTTTCGCTCGCTGTACTCCGCTCCCTGCTTCACCCGTACCTCAGCGCCGGCCAACTTACACTGTTGCTAAACCGGAAACCCGTCGCGGCGGATATGACTGGCGACCGCGTCGCCGCCATCGCCGTTCGCGCGCCGGGCGGCAGCATCCAGGTCATTCAAGCCCGCTATTTTATTGACGGCACCGAAATGGGAGACCTTCTCCCACTTACCAAGTGCGAGTACGCCGTGGGCTTCGAGAGCCGTCGTGAAACCGGCGAACCCTCGGCTCCGGAGACCGCTCAGCCAGCCAACCAACAGTCGTTCACCGTCTGCTTCGCCATCGACCACCTGCCCGGGGAAGATCATCGCGGGGAACGCCCGGCTGAGTATGCCTTCTGGCGCGACTATCTACCCAACCTGAAGCCGGTCAATTGGCCTGGCAAGTTGCTCAGTTGGAAAATGTCGAACCCCATCACGCTGAAGGAACGCGCTGTCTACTTCGACCCCACCGAGGACGCTAGCCAGGCCAACATGCTGAACCTGTGGATCTACCGCCGCATCGCCCGTAAGCAGCACTTTGAACCCGGCTTCCTGCGCAGCGATATCTCCCTCGTGAATTGGCCACAGAACGATTATTGGCTCGGCAACCTCATCGACGTACCGGCGGCCGAGGCCGCCAAGCACCTGGAACGCGGTCGCCAGTTGAGCCTGTCGCTACTCTATTGGATGCAGACCGAGGCGCCCCGCCTCGATGGCCAGCAAGGCTGGCCTGGCCTGCGCATCCGTCCCGATATTACCGGCACCGACGACGGACTCGCCAAATATCCGTACATCCGCGAGTCGCGCCGCATCAAGGCTGAGTTCACCGTCGCCGAACAGCATGTCAGCACCGAAATCCGTAAGAAAGAGGGCCAGGGCGAGGCGGCCGAAGTTTTCCCCGATTCCGTCGGTGTCGGCAGCTATCGTATCGACTTACATCCTTCCACGGGAGGCGATAACTACATTGATGTAAGTAGCTTGCCATTTCAAATTCCGTTAGGCGCACTGTTACCAGTTAGGCTCGAAAACCTGATCCCCGCCTGCAAAAACCTGGGCACCACGCACATCACCAATGGCTGCTATCGCCTCCATCCCGTCGAGTGGAATATCGGCGAATCCGCTGGCATGCTCGCCGCCGAAGCCCTGCGGCGCAAGACCGCGCCGCGCGCCATCCGCAAAAATCCCCAGCTCCTCGCCGACTTTCAGTCGCGCTTGATGGCCCAAGGTATCGAAATCGCCTGGCCAAAACTGGGTGCCCGCTAAATGTATATCCTCCGCCTCCATTGCCAAGACAGTGCCGGAATTGTGGCCGCCGTGGCCACCGCGTTGAGCGTCTGTGGCTGTAACATCGAAGAATCCGCCCAGTTCAATGACCCGCTCTCGGGCCGCTTCTTCATGCGGGTCGTCTACGCACCCCTCGAACCGGGCGCCGACCAACTCTTTGCCCGGCATTTTGAAGCAATCGCCGTCAAGTTCTCCATGGACTGGCAGATCGATAACCAAGCCGAGCCTGTTCGCACCTTGATTCTTGTTTCCAAAGAAGACCATTGTCTCAACGACT
>JAYVUQ010000788.1:0-1606 GCA_043787785.1 Bryobacteraceae bacterium | reverse complement strand
GCGCCGATAAAACCAGGGCCTGTACACCCGGCTTCTTCTCCGCCTTCAGCAGCGATTCCAGCATCGGAAGCAGGAATGCTAAGGTCTTGCCAGTGCCCGTTTGGGCCGTGGCGACCAGGTCTTTACCTGCGAGTCCCGGAGGCACGGAAAGCGCCTGTACCGGGGTCGGGGTGGTGATGTTAAGCCGAGCAATATTGGTCAGCAGGACAGGGGAAATAGATAGTTCTGAAAAGGTTTTCATGCAGTTTATTGGTGGGAAGGGTTCAGCGAACCGACTGCGGGTAAGGAGGCCCGGGAGGCCCAATCAATGAAGGTAGGCCTAGTTTAGTAGTTGGCCAAGACAAACGGCCAACGGAGGATCGCGGAATTTCTTCGTCCTCCAGAGTATAGCAGGTCTGGCACCAAATTATTTTGTCCTCTTTCGTCCCCCTTTTACGCTTTCTCTAATGAGGGCCGCTTTCTCTGGCCTCGCGCGTCGGCGGCGCACCCACCCCTGCGTCCGCTTCTCTCCATCGGTTGGCCACGGCCGGTTCCGCTGACGCGCCTTACCCTACTGCGCTACCTTAGAAGCTGATGCATCTGCGGCTACATCCATTCGCCCGCCCACTCCGTAGTTCCCAATAGCCGACTCTATGCTCTTCCTCATCCTCAGCGCCATTTTGGGCCCCGCAGAAAGTCGACAACTGATTGAGCGCCTGCGCGCCCGCGACGCCGCCGCACTTGGCGAACTCTATGATCGTTACGGGGGCGTGGTTTTCGCCATTATCCTCCGCATCGCCCGCGATCGCGCCACTACCGAGGACCTCACCCAGGAAGTCTTCCTTCGCATCTGGAATCGCATCCCCTCCTTCGATATCGACCGGGGCAGCCTCTCCACCTGGGTGCTCACCATCGCCCGCAACTCGGCCATCGACTATCTCCGCTCCCGCAGTGGCAAACAAGTCCGCATGAGTGTCTCCCTCGACGCCCTTGAGCGCCCCCTCGCCGGTGGCAACGCCGAAATCGAACTCCAATCCGCCAACGACGCCAAAACCGTGCGCGCTGCCATGGACCGTCTCGAGCCCAAGCACCGCCAGCTTCTCGAACTCGCCTACTTCGATGGCCTCTCCCAAACCGAGATGGCGGAGAAGCTCGAATTGCCGCTCGGCACCGTCAAAACCTGGGTCCGCTCCGCCCTCCGTCAATTGCGTGAGAATCTTCAGCAACCATCGGGGGCCAGCGCATGACTTGCGAACAACTCCGTGACGAATACGAACTTTACGCCCTCGGCCTCTCCGAAGGCGACGATCGCCGCGAACTAGAGGCGCACCTCGAGCGCCAATGTCCTCAATGCACCCCCGGCGTCGCCGCGGCCCTCAGTACTGTCGCCTGTTTGGCCATGCTGGCCGAGCCGCAGCCAGTGCCGCAGGGCCTGCGCCGCCGCATCATGGCCGCCATCGGCGTGGAATCCCCTTCTACGGGCTGGTTCACCTGGTCGATGCTCATCCCCGCCGCTTTTGCCGTGGGCGCGCTTTTGCTCTGGGTGGAATCACGCAACCAACGCGATCTCGCTCAAACCCAACTTGCCCAGTCCCGCGCTCAAGTGGCTCAACAGGCGATCGAACTC
>JAYVUQ010000787.1:0-2855 GCA_043787785.1 Bryobacteraceae bacterium | reverse complement strand
CGGCGATGAGCAAGGTGCTAAGCCACAGTGTGAGGGGCACTTGGATGAGGGCGCCTACGTTGGCTGGCAGCACCCAGGCATAGGAGAAAATGAGCGAGCCGAAAAACATAGTGAGGCTGGCGAGGAAGGCCAGCATGCCGAATTGGGACAGGTTGGGCCCGTAGCGGTATTTGTAAATCGGTTGCGAGTCGTCCACTACAATCTATTTGACTGCAAAATAGGGCGGGAGATTCATTTAGCCCAAAGCGGTGTTGGGTTCGGCGAAGTCTGGCGGAACGTCGCCGCCGCGGTGGGCCCAGACGGCGAGAGACACGGCGCGACGGATTTCGTCTCGACCCTAGTAGTGCCGGGGGATACGCAATTGAACCCAGGACCGCTTCAGGGGGAGGTCTCCGGTGAGCGGGGCGAAGCGCATTCTGCCAATTTGCCGTTAGGAAATGCGTTGCTCACCGAAGCGTGAGCGGCAGATGACGCCGGTGCGGGTGAGTTCGATCTTGTGCGCGAAGGGGAGCGCGCTACGGCTGTTGGAGAAGAGGGCGGTGATGGCGAAGGGGGCCAGCGCGGGGCTCCACCGGAGCGCGGCGATGGCCATGGCGAGGCTGATGATGGGGAGTATAAGGGCGGAAAGGGAGTTTGGCCAAGGTCCAGGACGCCCGGAACTCATGCGGTGAGATACACTTGAAGTTTCCTTACAAACACCATGCGTTGGAGCCAACTTTTCATTCCCACCCTGCGGGAGAACCCTGCGGAAGCCGAAGTCGCCAGCCACCAGTTGCTGCTGCGAGCCGGATACATTCGCCAGCTGTCGGCTGGTCTTTACAACTATCTCTTTCTTGCCCAGCGAAGCCTGAACAAGATCCAGCGGATCATCCGCGAGGAGATGGATGCGATTGGCGGGCAGGAGATGTTTCTGCCGGCGCTGAATCCGGCGGAGATTTGGCAGGAGAGTGGCCGTTGGACAGGCATGGGCGCGAACATGTTTCGTCTGAAGGATCGCAACGGACATGACCTTTGCCTGGGCATGACGCACGAAGAGGTGATGACTTCCGTGGCGCGGGGCGAGGTGCGTAGTTATCGCCAGTTGCCGCAGATCTGGTATCAGATTCAGACGAAGTTTCGCGATGAGCCACGGCCCAAGAGCGGCTTGCTGCGGACGCGGCAGTTCACGATGAAGGACGCGTACTCCTTCGATATCGATGCGGCGGGCCTCGACGCGGCTTACGACAAGCATTACGAAGCCTATTGCAAGATTTTCACGCGCTGCGGCCTGGCGTTCGCCGCCGTGGAAGCCGATTCAGGCGCCATGGGCGGGTCACAATCGAGCGAGTTTATGGTGCGGACGGATGCGGGCGAGGACATTATCGTGCATTGCCCGGCGACGGGTTATGCGGCGAATTTGGAAAAGGCTGTGTCGCGCGCGCAGGATCCCTTGACGGCGGATGTGGCGGAGGATTTGTCGCCGGAGGAATTTCACACGCCGGGCGTGAAGACGATTGATGAGGTAGCGGCATTTACTAAGTTGCCGGCTACGTCGCAAATTAAGTCGCTGGTGATGATGGCGGATGGAAAGTTAGTGATGGCTTTGCTGCGGGGCGATCATCAATTGAGCGAGACGAAGTTTTCGGCGGCGCTCGGCGGGCCGAAGGATTTGCGGCCAGCGGTGTCTGAGGAGATGCGCGAAGGGTTGGGCGCGGATGCGGGCTCGCTGGGTCCGATTGGCGTGGCCAAGATCCGGATGATTACGGACGCCGCACTGGAGGGCCGTCGCAATATGATTTGCGGGGCTAATAAAGATGACTATCATCTGAAGAATGTCACTCCGGGCAAGGATTTCAAGGCGACTTACGCCGATATCCGGCAGGTGGTGGCGGGCGATACCGATGTGGTTACGGGCGCGCCGATCGATGTATATAAGGCCGTGGAGATTGGCCATATCTTCAAGCTGGGTTATAAGTACTCGAAGGCGATGGGCTTCAGTGTGCTGAATCCGGAGGGCCAGGAAACCCCCGTGATTATGGGTTCCTACGGCATTGGTGTGGAGCGCATCCTTTGTGCCGCGGTGGAGCTTTATCACGACAAAGACGGCATTGTGATGCCGGCGGCGATTGCGCCCTTCGATGTGGTAATTACGCCGGTGAATCTGGCGGATGCGGCCCAGAAAGAAGCGGCACAGGCTTTGTACGATGAGGCCAAGAAGGCGGGGCTCGATGCGATTCTGGACGATCGCGATGAGCGCGCCGGCGTGAAGTTTAAGGATGCGGAGTTAGTGGGCATTCCTTGGCGGATTACCGTGGGCAAGAAGCTGGCCGAGGGCAAGGTGGAAGTGATCGAGCGGAAGGGCAAGAAGTCGCAGGACGTGATGGTTGGCGAAGCGATCGCCATGGTGCGGGCGGGTATCTAGCGGGGTTTATGGATTGGTCAGCAGTTCGCGCTGAATTTCCCGCGCTGGCTCAATGGACCTATCTCAACACGGCTACTTTCGGCCCGTTGCCCGTGCGGGCGACGCGAGCGGTGAACGAGCACTTCGCGCATCGCGATGAGTTGGCTTGCGGCGACTTCCTTTCCTGGTTTGACGATGCGGATCGATTGCGGGGGAAGCTGGGCCAACTTTTCGGCTGTACTGCTGACGATGCTTGTTTTATTCCGGCGACGGCGCATGCTTTTTCGTGGCTGATGAACGGCATTTCCTGGCAGGCGGGCGATGAGATTTTGACGCTGTCGCCCGAGTTTCCGAATAGCGTGTATCATCCGGCCCTGCTTGCTGATCGAGGGGTGAAGCTGGTGGAGTCGCCGTGGGCAGGGCTGTATGCGGCAGTTACTGAGCGGACGCGGCTGGTGATTGTCAGCGCGATGAA
>JAYVUQ010000786.1:0-9618 GCA_043787785.1 Bryobacteraceae bacterium | reverse complement strand
GGCGTGATGTCGATCAACCGCCGGATGGCCCCATCGGTGCCGCCGCTGGTGATCGGGGCCGCCGTTAGCGTCAGGCTGCCGGGCGCCACCGTCATCGTCAGCGGCGAAAGACCTTGGGCTTTGACGACCACCCCATTGATGGCCGACAGGAAGCTCAACGCCAGATCCGCCGCCACCGGCGCACTCACGAAGCGCACGGTAGTCACTTGGGCGTTACATTCAGCGGCCACGGTTACGGGCCCATCCAGGAATATTTCCGCAGGCGCGGCGCGGACGATCGGATTGCTGGATGCCAGGGGCTGCATCGTCAGCGGACCGGCAATGTAGCCGGTACTGGCGCTCACCGTTACCATCAGGCGCGATCCCGCCGGATAAAAGCCGCCCGCCGCCGGCCCCGGCGCTACATTGATCGTGCATCCGCTAGGCTGCCGAACCAGGATCTGAAAGCCGGTAGCTTCAAAATCGGCCACGTACGACGTGGGCGCGGTGGGTAAGACCACAACTTGGGTCAGCGGGGCGCTGGTGAGCGTCACGTTGGTCGCCGCGTTACGCCAGCGGCGAAAGGTGTATTGCGTGAGGCCGACGATCTGCGTCTGCGGAAAAACGTTCAGAATGCGCGCCGGCAGTGACGGCCAGGAGAAGCTCTGCGAATTGCTCACCTGGTTTCCATCCGCCATCACCTGCAGACCCACGTTGGCCGGCGAAGTGCCCACGGTGACGGGAAACTGAGTGGCGTTGCGGCAGACCACCTCGAGGTTACTGGGCCCGGCAATGGCCAGGGACGAACCGGTGCTCACCGGATACCCGGCCGTGTTGCCCGCCGCATACATTGCCGAGTTCACCACCCAACCCGTGGGCAGGACGATATTGAGCGAAAGACTCGACCCGGCCAGGTAAAGACCGGTCGGCGGGGTGACGCGGCAGTTGCCGCTCACCGTGGCCGTCAGGCGATGATAGCTATCGTAGTTGGCCGTGTAGGTGGAAGCGGTCGCCGGCAAGGGCACCGTCTGCACGGGTGCCGTCCACTCCGCGTTCACCGCGCCATTCAAGGTCCAGTCGCGAAAGCGATACTCGGTGGCGCCGCCAGCGGCCGTCAGCGTCAGCGGCGCGGTGGTCACCGCCGAAGGGGCAATGGTTGTGGCATAGTTGTCCACGCCACTGCTGTCGCCCGAGACGCCAACCACGGCGCCGATGTTGCCCGGGTTGGTGGTAACCTCAAACACCGGCTTCACCGGAAAGACGATACCTTCAAAGCACTGGCCCGCGTTGCCTTGGGCCAGGGCCTGCAACTCGGCCAAACTGAGCACTCGAGCGTAGAATGAGAATTCGTCAAAATCGAATGCAATCGGCGCCAACGGATTCAAGGTGGGATCAGCGGAGATACCGATTTGCAAGGGGTTGGCCGTCGCCAGACTGCCCGACGGCGTAATGCCCGCCGCCGCCAGATTCTCGGCGATGCCATTCACATAAACCCGCGGGTCGGCGTCGCGCGGAACGACGACGGAGACCATCGCCCATTCATCGGCGCGCAACACCGTGTTGCCCGTGAAAATGCCCAGGTTCCCGCCGCTGGCCAGCGCCAGTTCAAGCCGCCCATTTACCAGCCTCACCCGGTAGCCTTGCGTCGCCCGCACCGCGTTCGGCGGCGAAGTGTAGGTCATCTTTTCCACCAACGTGCGGCTCAGGCCGGTGGCCGCGCGCGAACTCGCCGGCTGCACCCAGAAGCCGAAAGAAAATGGGCCCGTGTCAAAGTTCAGTTTGGGCGTGGCACCCAAGGTGCGCAAGAAACTGGCCCCTTCCGATAGCCTGACGCCCCTGCCCACCCGGCCCGTGGCGCGGGCGATATTGCCCGCCGTCACCATCGGCTCATTCGGCACCACGCCCGAATCGTCAAACGGACCCGTGCCATTTTCAAAGCGATACCAGCTCAACAGGCCCTCGGGCGGCGCCACGCAGCCCTGGTCATTCCGCCGGCAAAATCCGGTGGCGGCCGCATCGAACAGCGACTGCACTTCGGTAGCCGTCAGTGCGGAGTTAAAGATCGCCACTTCGTCCAACGCCCCAATCGTATCGGAAGGCTCATTACTAAAGGCGCCTACATTCAGGGGGCTGCCGCTACTGATGCTGCCGTTGATCATCGGCCCACGGCGCGTGCCCAACGTCTCGAGCTTGCCGTCGACATAGAGCTCCGGCACTTGCGCCGTGCGATCGACCACCGCGGCGACGTGATGCCACCGGCCATCGTCGATCCGGGTGCGGTTAGCCACCCAAAAGCTGGCCGCGCTGCGCGGCATACCCGCCGCTGTCATCTGCAAGCGCAGATAGCTATCCTCCAGCATTAGGCTATAGCCGCCGCCAGAGCCGACGTCAGGGCCGTGTTTGTCGACAATCGCCCGGCGACCGCCCGACGCGGAAAAGAACCTCACCCAGGCCGCAATGGCGAAGTTACCCAGGCCGGCGTCGAGTTCCGGTGCCCCGTCTAGCGTCCTCAACCCTCCCCCGGCCGGCACCCGCACAAACTGCGCGGCCAAGCCGGTTTGGCCCACCACTTGTTCCGCGGCACCGGTGAGGAAATTGTTCTGGCTGGCTCGATCATGCCAAATCACGCCGGAAAGCTCCTCAAAGGCATACCAGGCAACCATCGAACGCTTCGCCGACACCGCCGAACATACCGCCGGCCGGCACTGTCCGTTGGGGCCCGCCGCAAACAGGTTCAGCGCTTCAAAAGGCTGAATCGCCCGCCCATACAGCTGCACCTCGTCCAGGTCGCCCACAAACTTGCTGGGGCTGTTTTGGTCGCCACCAATGCGCATCGGGCGCACGGAGGGGATGGCGCCCGCATAGCCTTCGATGGAGATGATCTGCAGGTCACTGTCGGCGGCCGCGTCAACGGCGAAGATCACCCGGCTCAAGGTCCGGTCCACACTCACCGAAACAAAATGCCACTGGCCGTCGTTAATTTTTTTCAGGTTATAGGCTGAAAAACCTTCGTAGAAGTACGGCAGTGCCGACCCCATTAGCAGTTGCAGATGGCCAATCGGCGACACCGCCACCCCCCACCCTTGCGGCGTCCGGCAGCCACCCGCCGTGCCCAGGCAGCGCTTGTCGATAAACGCAGTTCCCGTCGCCGTGGTGCGCACCCAGAGGCTGATACTGAAGTTCTGAGTTGGGTAGTTGAACGCTGTACTGTTGGTGATTTCGAGGAAGCTGCGCCCGTCAAAGCGCAGGGCCGAACCCGCTAAGCCTGGAATTGTTGCCGGAGTACCAAACCACGCCGCCTCCGGGCCCAAACCTCCGACGCTCGGCGTCGGACTCGCCAACCCATTAAAGTCATACCAACCATCCAGATTGGGCAAAACCGTAAGGCAAGAAGAAGCTTGCTCTGGTCGAAGCTCGTCGGCATCGATGTCGGTAGCTTGCCCTGACAGGCGAAGCGCTAAACAGAACAAGGGACAAATTGCCCGCAGACGAAAGAATCGCCGACGGGACACTCCACGCCGATCCGAATCGGCGCAGAGGGAATTTTCCCACATGCCCATACTATAGCGCGGGTTGGGGTGTTCCAAAATGGGACGCCTAGTACGAACACCCTACGCCAGCGCGTCAAGGGTAGGGCGAATCCGCCTTTTTCCCTACCACCAAAGTATTAGCCTTGTGCTTGTTAACCCCTATTTCACAATCACTTCATCGCGGTCATCACTGCGGAACAACGACGTCGGGAGGCCTTCGCTATTCACCAAATTCGCGCTCGCCGGGTTATTTTCCCAGGCATAGCGGACGGCACGCGGGTCAGGCACTTGAGCGCTCGAAACGACGACTGTAGCACCGTCGATCCGGGCGTCGGCCGGCACGTAAACGCCATCGGCACCAGCGATTACGAAGCCTTTGGGCGGGCCGCCATCGCGAGTCTTCAAACCGGTGCCAGCATAATTGAACCACACCCGCATGCCACTGCCTTCCCGCGTCGACTGACGGTAAATCGGGCTCGACCAAACAAAGCCACTCTCCCCATAAGCGACGTGGCGCGCCGTCAGCGCCAGGCGCTTGGCCACGTCCTGCTTATTCTTGGGATGAATGTCCTGATCCTCGCCAATGTCGTTGATCACAGCCATGCCAGTGCCCCGCAGCGCCAACGCCTTCATCTGGCCCTCCTGCACCTTCATCCAATGGCCATTCTTGGACGCATTACCGAAGTTGGCCAACTGGACCCAGAAGAAGGGGAAGTCGCCTTGCCCAAATGCGCGCCGCCAATCCTGCACCAGGGTGGTCATCGCCTCCCCGTAAACGTGCCCTTGCCCTCTGCCAGCTTCGGTTTCGCCCTGATACCAAAGCGCCCCCTTAATGGTGTACTTCGCCAGGGGCGCCAGCATGCCGTTGTAGAGCATGGACGGCTCATGCGGATTGCCGGGGCCCATCGGCGCACCCGGACGAGGGCCCGCCTTGCCGCCGTCCTCCCACTTCCTCAGCCGCTGCTCATAAAGCAACTGGTTGTCCGGGTACTTGGTGATCACATCGGCCCAGAAAGTATTGAAGGGCATCAGGCGGGGATTCGCGCTCAGCGCCGGGCCACTCGTCCACGCCGCGATCGGCGTGCCACCCCAGGAGGAATGTATCAAACCCATCGGCACCTTCAAGTCCTGGTTGAGTTGCCGTCCGAAGAAGTACATCACGGCCGAGAAATTCCGCACAGTTTCCGGCGTGCAAACCACCCACTTGGCATCCACGTCATGTACCGGAACATTGGACGGCTTGCGCGGCACGTGGAAGAGGCGGATTTCATTCCACGTCGCCCCGGCGATCTCTTGTTCGGCATTGTTGGATTGCCGTACTTCAAATTGCATGTTCGATTGTCCCGAACCCACCCACACATCGCCCACGAGGACATCGGCCACCGTGATCGAATTATTGCCACGGATGGTCATCTCCGTGGGTGCCGCTGGCTTCATCGGGGACAGCCAAACTTCCCAACGGCCCAGCGCATCCGTCGTCGACTGCGCACTCCGCCCGCGAAAGGCCACCGTCACCCCTTCCCCCGGCGCAGCCATGCCAAAAATTCGCACCGGCGCATCGCGCTGCAGCAACATATGGTCGCCGATCAGGGCCGGCAACTTCACATCGGCCCAGCCGATAGTACAGGCGAGCCAAGCGCTGGCAAACAGTTTGAACTTCATGTCATACTCCGTCGTAAAATCGCTTGGCTTCGCAAGCCAAGCCCTCGCATTATATCGCCTCGGCTACCGGTTTCCTGTGAGTATTTAGCGATATACTTCAGGGCGTTATGAAGCGACGCACCTTCCTCCAATCGCTATGCGCTGTCGGCGCGACACACTGGGCCAGCCAGCCTTCCCAAGCCGCCCTCCCCAAAGCCAAAATCACCCGTGTCCGCATCTACGAGCCCCCGAATCTGAACCAGCTTTTCAATCAAAGCACCATGATCGCTACCGTCGAAACTGACTCCGGTTTGGTCGGCATCGGCGAAGGTGGCTCCAAGGATACGCTCGAACAATGCGCCGGCACCCTCATCGGTAAGAACCCCTTCAAAATCGAGGCCATTTGGCAGGAGATGTACATTGCCTGGTTCTATCCGCCCGGCCGCGAAAAGGTCCACGCCCTCGGCGCCCTCGACATGGCGCTCTGGGACATTAAGGGCAAAGCCCTCGGCCTGCCCGTGCACGAGTTACTTGGGGGCACCGTTCGCAATCACCTCGAGTGTTACGCCACCGGCGGAGTCCAGCGCCCCCCGGGTGCCGCTCCCCTCTCCCTCGGTGACCGTGCCAAGGCCACCATGGACGCCGGCTATCGGGCTTTCCGTATGGGCGCCGGCGACACTCGCGAAGGCGAGGTCTTCAACACCCACGAGCGTGTACGCAAAGTGGCCGCCGATTGTAAGGAAGTTCGCCAAGCTGTCGGCAAAGACGGCGACTGGTGCATCGACTTCCATCAGCGCTTCGACTACAGTGACGCCCTGCGCGCCTGCCGTCTCATCGAAGAGTTCGAGCCCTACTTTGTCGAAGATCCCGTCCGCGACGAACACGCCCACCAGGACCTTCCCAAGCTCCGCCAAATGACCAGCGTCCCCCTCACGCACGGCGAAGAATGGGGCCAACGCTACGACTTCAATAAGTTGGTCGAAAACCACGACATCGACTACATCCGCGCCACCCTCCCCAACGTCGGCGGCATCACCGAGATGATGAAGATCGCCGCCATCTGCGAAACCCACGCCGTCGGCATCATCCCCCACTTCACCGGCCCCATCTCCACCGCCGCCCTCGTCAACAGCCTCTCTACTTACGCCGGCCCGGTAATTATGGAATACAACTACGGTGGAAGGCCCATTGCTCATTTGCCGGAATGCCTCGACTTCAAAGACGGCAAGGCGCTCATCAACGACCGGCCCGGTCTGGGAGTGGAGGCCGATCTCACGAAATGTAAGTTAATCGGCGAAGTAACTCAACCCGGCCGCAAGAACATCTTCTTGCGGCCCGATGGTTCGCTCACACACTGGTAGCCACGCTGCAGCCCCCGATGTTAATCGGGGGCTAAAACTTGCTAAGTGAGATTACCGCCGTTCCTTCAGCGGTGGGGCACCCGCCAACAGGTCCGGTTTTCCGTATCGAGGCTTGAGAATGTGCCCCGCCGCTAACGCGGCGGGCTAGAACGAAAAGCGCAGCGCAAACTGAATCTGCCGGGGAGTGCCGACGATACCGGCGATGATGCCCGCGTTCGGGCTGCCCACCGCTGTGTTCGGCAGGTCGAACTGAGCGTGGTTGAAGATATTGAACATCTCCGTGCGGAACTGCAATTTGTAATGTTCCTTGAAGGTGATGTTCTTGAAGATAGAGAAATCGACGTTGGTACGGCCGGGTCCGAAGAGGATATTGCGGCCGCTATTGCCGAAGGTGAAAATGGCGGGAACACCAAAGGCAGCGCTGCCGGGGGCCCCGAGCGAAGTATCGAACCACTTGGCGATCGTCGGATTGTCGATGTTGCCCGACTTGAAGCGATCCGGACGGCTGCCGCCCGCGTTCGATACCGACGTATTCAGCACCGGCGTAAACGGCAAGCCGCTCTGCTTCACGAAAATCATATTCGCGTCCCAACCACCAAACATCTGGTTGATGAAGTTGTTGCCCGCGGCGAATTTCCGGCCCTTGCCAAAAGGCAATTCGTAATTCATGCTGTGGACGAAGCGATGCCGCATATCAAAGCCCGAATTACCACGATCAGCGCGGCGATTACGAGCATCTTGAGGATTCGGCCCATTGTCGCCGCCGCCAAACTGGTTTTGAGTAAAATCAATGGAATGGGAGTAAGTGTAAGCGGTCAAGAAACCGATGCCGTTAGCAAAGCGCCGCTCGAGCGACGATTGCAGCGAATGGTAGGCGGACAAGCCATCGGAGACGTTGTAAGTGACACCCTGCACGCCCGGGGCAATCAGGCCCAGCGGCCGGCGCAGAATGGGCGCGGCCGCACCGGGAAACAACTGATTCGGATCGAAGACGTTATCCAGGCGGCGGCCCAAATTGCCGACGTAACCTACCTTCCAAACCATGTCCTTGGGTAAGCTTTGCTGAATCTGGAGGTTCAACTGCTGCGCATAGCCCGAGCGGAAACGGGGGTCGATGGCGATCATCGCGCCGACGGGGTTGTTGGCTACCGTGGCGGGATCGAGATTCGGAATCGGATTCAGGCCGTCAGAAACGCGGCGCGGATTGGCGACGAACTGATTGATGTCCACCGTGTTGATGGGGCCGAACGGCAACTGCCGATGACGCCGCATCAAGGCCGACTCACTACCGGCAGGATTATAGAAGATGCCTGCGCCGCCACGGATGACGGTGCCTTGCCGCAAGCGGTAAGCGAAGCCGACGCGGGGAGCGAAGTTATTCTTATCGGCCACCATGCCGGTATATTCGTCGGTGTTAAAGCCAGCGATGAGTAACTTACCCGTAACAATGTTGAAGTTAGTCCATTTGTTATTCAATTCACGCGTGGGAGTATCATATTCATAGCGCAAGCCAAAGTTTAAGGTAAGGCGGTCATTCACGCGCCAATCTTCCTGCACAAAGAAGTTCCATTCCCACTGGATAATGCGGGGAACGAAAAGCGTAAAGTCCTGCTCAATCGTGTTGGCCGTGCCGAGCAAGGTGGCCGCGAAGGCGTCGCCAGTAGTGCCGGTGGCGTTTGGATTGTCAGTAAAGGTGCGCCCGAAGTTAAAGCGGCCGTTACCGCGGTTGGTCTGATACTGCGTCAATCGGCGTTGGCGGAAGTCCGTACCGAACTTCGTCGTGTGACGCCCGTTCAACTTGGTAAAGGCTACGGAGGGATTGTAGGTGTCTTCAAACCGAATGATGGGCAGCGAGCGCGTTTGGCCAATGCCGGAGTAGCCGGCCGGGCTGAAGATCGGGATGCCGTCTGAGTTCGGACCCTGGTTCGAGCCGCGCACTCCGAGCTTCTCGCCCAGCTTCGCGCCGGGGGCGGCGCCCTCCTGAAGGAACGTGAGATCGAAGCGGTTCCAGCCCATCTTGGTTTCCATGATCAGGGTGGGCGACCACGTACGGACCCAGTTCGACACGATGTGGAAAGCCTTCAGCGCCGAGGCGCCGGCGAAGGTATTTTCGTTGCCCAATCCGTAGGTTCCGTCCAGGCCCGGGACGGTCGCGTTGAGGAAAGTGCTGGGGCGAGTCGTCACCGTGTCCTGGCGCGAGAAGCGGCCGAAGATGCTGTTCTTGTCATTCAGCGTATAGTCCAATCGGCCATCGCCCTGGTCCCAGTTCTGTTTTTCCTTGGGCGAAGAGGTGTGATTGTTCACGATGCCGGGCAAGGTGGGCTGAGGATAGGCTTGCACCAGGCGTCCCATCACCGGGTCGAAACGGTTGGTGGGAATTTGACGATTCGGGAAAGGGTCGCGGGTGAAGCCCGAGGCCGTGCCCGGAGCAGCGCGCAATGTGGAGGGGTCAAAGATGTCGCGGATCGCCGAGAAGTCGCCCGCCCGCATCGCGGCCGTCGGCACGGTGTTCACAAAGGCTTGCTCCTGGCGTCGGCGATAGCCTTCGTAGTTGCCGAAGAAGAAGAGTTTGTCCTTGATCACGTGTCCGCCGAAGCTGGCACCAAACTGGTTCTGGCGCAAGGTCGGCTTCTTCGCCAGAAAGAAATTGCGGGCATCGTTTTTGTCGTTGCGCAAAAAATCATACGCGCTGCCGTGCCATTCGTTGGTGCCCGACTTAGAGATGATGTTCACCGTGGCGCCGGAGTTGCGGCCCTGGTCAGCCGCGAACATGCTCGTCTGAATCTTGAATTCGCGCACCGCTTCCACCGAAGGCCGCAACACGATCGAGAGCGTGAGGCGCTCGTTGTTGTCGATGCCGTCATAGAGGAAATTGTTTGAGCCTTCCCGATTGCCGTTGGCGAAGATCTCGCTACCCGGGCGAAGGTCGTCTGGGCGCGTACCGCTCATAATGGTGCCTTTGGCGCCGAAGCCGACGCCGGTTACCCCCGGTCCTAGAGTCGCCAGTTGCACGAAGTTGCGGCCATTCAGCGGCAGTTCGGCAACGGCCTTCTGCTCAATCACCTGGCCGATGGCGGCATTGTCGATTTCGAGCAACGGCGCGCCGC
>JAYVUQ010000785.1:0-4006 GCA_043787785.1 Bryobacteraceae bacterium | reverse complement strand
GTAAGGCGCTCATGCTGGGCTCGCCTTGGGAGTTCCCGCATTACGGCCAGTCCGGCTTGCAGTTCTCATCGCTCTTCCCTCACCTGGGAAAGCATGCCGATAAGCTGGCAGTGGTGCGGTCTTGTTATGGGGACGCTTTTGACCACGCGCCCGCCATGTTCCTGACGGCGACCGGCTCGCAGTTCCCGGGACGGCCCTGCATTGGTTCGTGGGCCGTGTATGGCCTCGGAAGCGAGAACAAGAATCTGCCCTCGTATGTCGTGATGTCCGATGGCGCCATGAAGTCTGGCGCAGGCGTCTATGGCGCGGGTTACCTGCCCGCCACCCACCAGGGCACGATGTTTCGCGGCGGTCAAAATCCGGTGCTCAATCTAGCCACGCCCGACGGCATCACCAATGACGCGCAAAAGGAAACTCTCGGTTTGGTGAACGACCTCAACCGGCGCCACTACGCCTCCCGGGAAGACGACTCGACATTGGACGCCCGCATTAAGGCCTATGAACTGGCCTTCCGCATGCAAAGCGAAGCTCCCGGTGCCGTCGACCTGACTAGTGAAACACCCGCGACCCGCAAGCTATACGGCCTCGACGAGCGCCCCACCGCCGACTTCGGCCGTAAGTGCCTCTTAGCGCGCCGCATGGTGGAACGCGGTGTGCGCTTCGTCCAGCTATTCTTCGGCACCAACTTAGGCGACGACTGGGATAGCGCCCACGATGACTTACTCGGCTCGCACGAGAAGATGGCCAAGAAATCCGATCAGCCGATCGCCGCGCTACTGACTGACTTACAGGCCCGTGGCTTACTCGATTCGACGCTCGTGGTCTGGAATTCCGAATTCGGACGGACGCCGCTAGCCGAAGGCAAGAACGGCCGCGACCATCACCCGTACGGTTACAGCATGTGGATGGCGGGAGCGGGTATTCAAGGCGGCCGCGCCTTGGGAGCCACCGACGACTTCGGCCTGCGCGCCGTGGAGCAGCCGAAGTCAGTTCACGATGTGAACGCGACGATCCTGCGGCTGATGGGTGTCGACCATTTGAAGCTTACGTGGCGTTACCAAGGTCGTGACCAGCGGTTGACGGATGTGCATGGCGAAAATGAGTTTACGCCTTGGTTGCTGGGGTAAATCCAAGGCTGTGTCGGCGATTATCAGCAAGATCAGTATCGAAGGGTATAAGTCTATTCGGAAGCTGACTCTTGAGCTACGCGCGGTCAACGTCCTGATCGGAGCCAACGGCGCTGGAAAAAGTAACTTCGTTTCTTTCTTCCGTTTCTTACACGAGCTGATCGAACAGCGCCTGCAAATTCACGTCGCAACTGACGGCGGCGCCGACGCAAGCTTGTTTCTTGGTCCGCGTGAGACACAGGAACTTAAAACATCGCTTGAGTTCGGGAGAAATGGCTTCGAATTTACTCTCCTACCAACCGTTGATAACCGCTTCGTCTTTGAGCGCGAGCGCTCAGTATTCTATGGCATCGGACGCGAAAAGGGCACGAATGACTTAGGCTCTGGGGGGGGGGAGTCTCAGCTTAGAGATCATAAGGATGATGAGGGAATGGGTTCTCCATACGGGCCCGCTCACTATGTTTTCCATGCAATGTCCAGTTGGGTGGATTATCATTTCCACGATACGAGCCCGACGGCCGCCGTAAGGCGTCAGAATCCGATTAACGACAACCGAGTGCTCCGGCGCGATGCCGCCAATCTCGCAGCTTTCCTCTTCCGCATCAAGACGACCCATCCCACAAAATATTCGCGTATTCGCGATGTCGTGCGGCTCGCAGCTCCCTTCTTCGACGACTTCAAACTGAGGCCCGTACCTACGAATGAAGAGTTGATCCAACTGGAATGGACCCAGCAAGGCTCAGACTACTCGTTTCGAGCCAGTCAACTTTCGGATGGCACACTCCGCTTTATTTGTCTCGCAACGGCATTGCTTCAGCCGTACCGGCCAGCCACCGTTCTTTTCGACGAGCCTGAACTCGGACTCCACCCCTATGCGTTGACGCTGCTAGGAAATCTATTTGAGGCCACCTCGCCAATGCAGCAGGTTATCATTTCGACGCAGTCAGCCTTACTGCTCAACGAGTTTTCCCCGCGAGATGTGATTGTAGTGGAACGAGAACGTGGCGAGTCCACCTTCCGCCGATTGGACCCTGGCCCCCTGTCCGAATGGCTCCAAGACTATGGCCTGGTGACCTCTGGCAGAAGAACCTGCTCGGCGGCCGGCCACATGCTGAAGATCCGTTGGCGCTGGCGAACGGTGGCAAAGACGCTTCGTGAAGCGCGTTACGGTGATCGTCGAGGGCGCCACGGAAGAGCGATTCGTAACTGACATACTCGCGCCAGAGTTGCATCGATTTGATGTTCTACTCACCCCTATCATCCTTGGTATTCCCGGACATCGAGGCGGTCGAGTGAATTACGCTCGGGTGCGCAAGGATGTAACAAAATATCTCAAGAGTGATCAAACCGCATTCTGCACAACCCTCTTGGACTACTACGGACTACGTCCAGGTTTCCCGGGCAGCGTCGCTTCCAGCACATTTTCCAGCGCCGAAAAAGCGGCCATCATCGAAGCGGCGATGAAGGCCGATATCGTTTCCGAACTGCTATATATTCGCGCGGATCTTCGATTTCTTCCCTATTTACAGGTGCATGAATACGAAGGCCTTTTCTTCAGTGACCCGATCGCCCTCGGGAACGCACTCCATCAGCCAGCGCTCTCGTCCCAATTTGAGTCCATCCGAAGACAGTTCGCCACCCCGGAGGACATCAATGACGACCCCCAAACGGCTCCGTCCAAGCGCATCCTGGCACACTACCCCGCCTACAGAAAAGTGATCGACGGGACGCTCGCCGCTCGCTCCGTGACGGCCAATCGGATGCGGTTGGAGAGCCCACGCTTCAACCGCTGGCTGCTGACCCTGGAAAGTCTTCCCTAGCGCCGAATTGATTCTAGTGCTGATAGCGTAGTAGCCATGATTGAGCGACGCAAATTTTTAGGAGCGCTAGCCGCTACCGCCCTCGCACAGACGCCAGAACCGATGATCGAATGGCACGATGCCCAGAAGTTCACGGTGGAGGGGCTCGGCTTTCGCGACCGGAAGGCACCCTATGACCGGCTGCCGTTGCGGGCCGAAGGAGTGGTCCGGCAGGCCGTGTGGGACCTGAGCCGCGATGCTTCCGGGGTGTTGGTGCGCTTCACCACCAATACGACCACCATTCGGGCCAGGTGGAGCGTCACAGGCAAGACCCTCTCCTCGGCAAACATCACGGCGGTCGCTTCCAGCGGCTTGGATCTTTACGCGAAAAATGACTCGGGGCAATGGCGCTGGCTGGGGATTGGCCGCCCCACCAGGGTGCCCGATAATGTGGATACCTTGGCCAGCCTGGTTCCCGGAACTTCGCGCGAATATATGCTGTATTTGCCCCTCCGCAATGGAGTGAGCAAGCTCGAAATCGGATTGAGCCAAGGGGCTCACGTGCAGCCAGGGCCGGCTCGCGAAGCGGGTCGCAAGCCAATCGCGTTCTACGGCACCTCGATCACGCACGGAATCTCCGCCTCCCGCGCTGGAATGACGCACCCGGCCATCCTGGGCCGGATCTTCAATCGCGAAATCATCAACCTGGGCTTCTCGGGCAACGGCCGCATGGAGCCCGAAGTGACAAAGTTCTTCGCTGAACTGGACCCGGCCGTCTTTATCCTGGATTGTCTGCCCAACATGAGCGCCACGGACGTCAATCAGCGCGCCGAAGCCTGTGTGCTTATTTTACGGAAGGCGCGCCCAGAGACTCCAATCTTATTAGTAGAGGACCGTAACTACGCAGACAACTTCCTCATCGCCGCACATCGGGAACGCAATGACACCAACCATATCGCCCTGCGGCAGGTCTTCGCCAAGCTACGACGTGACAAAGTGCCCCACCTACACTATCTAAAGGCCGACCACTTACTAGGCGGCGATGGCGAGGGCACCATTGATGGCTCTCACCCAACTGAC
>JAYVUQ010000784.1:0-9458 GCA_043787785.1 Bryobacteraceae bacterium | reverse complement strand
TCAGGCACTCCATCCCCGACAAGCCAGCGGCAATCGAAGCATCCACCAACTGTTCCAGGTCCGCACCGGAACCGATCGTGACTTGGTGGTGATTCCGCCGCAACTCATCGCCGCGATAGCGGAGCACTACCCCGTCAAAGCCGCTATCGGCCACAATCAGGTTGGTGCCGCCACCGATCAGGAGGAATGGATGTTGGCTGGCGCGCAGGGTCGCAACCGCCTGGTGAAGTGAAGCGGGGCTTAGGGCATCGACTAACAAGCGCGCGGGGCCACCTAGGCCAAAACGAGTGTGATGTGCCAGGAGTTCGGAGGGGTAGATCTGGATATCGGGGACACGCGCAAGCTCGCACGAGAGCTCATGTTCCCCAGTTAGACGCATGTTCTGATTATCGCATTGGCGAAATGGTTAAGGCGTCTCCGCACGATTTGTTGTTGGGGAAAGGGTCGCGCGGAGACGGTCTGCCTTTATTGTTATTACTACCAACGAGGAGGGCAATCGTTTTGTTCCCGCTGAAAAGAATGATCGCAAAGTTAGTCCGTAAATACCACGGCGCGGGATCGTCCGGTGCGAACCAGGATGGCGTCGCGCGCCAAGTCCAGGCTGAAGGGGAAGTCGCGGTGAGAGATTGGGAGGGGAGTTGCCGTAGTGTGCGTAGCTTGATCGATGAGCCGTTCGGTGTACGCAGACCGCATTTGGAAGGCCGGTTTCTTCACGAGCCAGATGTAGCCGGTGTTGTGAAGCAGCATTGCCGCTGCCAGTGCGCCGACCGCCCAGCCATTTTGCTTGCGCCAGCGACGCCAAGCCAGGTGCCCCGCGGCACCCGCTAACAAGGCCACGCCCAAATTGGCCAAATAAGCATGACGGCTCGGCACGGTGCCCATATACGAAAGAAAGCTATACGGAGCCAGCGCCGGTACGATCCACAAAAGGGCGAAGGTGACCGTTCGCCATTGGCGGGCCGAAACGGGCTGTAAGCAGAGCAAGAGGACGAACGCGGCCACTCCCCAAAACCACAACAGGCGCGCGCTGGAGGCGAGCAGTACGCCGACCGCATGCCAGCCGAAGATGAAGGTGCCGTCGCTGAGGTGCAGGTGGTGATCGCCGGCGGCGAAGATCAACCCCGCATAGAGAACCACCGCGGCGGCCAATGGCACGAGCGTCAGCCAATGCAGGCGCGTGGCCCGAAGATCGAAAAGCAAGACGAGTGCCAAAAACGCCAGCATGGCCACTGCGGATTCTTTAGATAATAATCCCAACCCAAAGCTGAGCCCCAGTAGCCAGAGTCCGGGTTGACGCCTATCTAACCAACTCAGCAACCCATGGATCGCCGTTAGGCTGAACGTCATCGCCAATAAGTCCGGCAGTGCGGAGTACCACATCACCGCCTCATGCGGACGCTCGGCAATCGCGAAGAACCCCGCCGCCACCAGGGCCACGGGCCAGCCGATCATTCGCCACCGGCCCAAGCCATAGAGCAGCAGTACGTTCAAGGTATGTACGGCGATCGAAGTGAGATGGAACGCCAAAGGCAGTAAGCCGAAGCCGCGTTCCAAGAGGGCTGTGATCCAGATCGTGGTGGCCCGGGAACGATACAGCTCATCGCTGAATAGCGAGGGCCAGTTGGCGAGAGCGGCGTACTCGCGCGCCTTCACCAAATAGACATAGTCGTCGGAGATGAAGCCCACGTTGGCCGTGGATCCGTACGCTACCCAAACCAGCAAAGACAAACAGGCGGCAGCCCATCGGTCAAAACATCTCATCGCATGCACCTAGCCATTACCCCGGTCCCCCTGCACCTAATGGTAAAGATTCTATGCCTTCAAGCGCCTGTCGTCAAATTTAGTTACAAATTCTGGGTAACTTTTTAAGATGAGTGTGTTTTGTGGGGCTCTAGGCTCGTTTCCCGAGCTGCAGAATCGCGATGCCTAAGATGATGAGTCCCAAGCCCTTGAACTTTTGCCGGGTGAAGGGCTCGTGGAAAAAGATGCGCGACCAGATCATCGCCCACAAGTAGCTCATCGAGACCATAGGGTACAGGACGCTCAACTCCGCGCCTGGCTGACTGATAGCTCTGACAAAGAATAGCGAAGAGACGACGAAGAGAAAGCCGCCGATCGCCAAATGGTAGTTCGTGAACAGTGAGCGCAGAGTGCTCTTCAGATTCTTCGAGCCAGCCTTCAAAAAGACGGCGCCAAAGGAACCAATCAGCGAGGCTACCACCACCAGCAGAAATGAGAGGGGCGGTGTGCTCACGCGCCTGGCACTCCATTTTTCTGGGGCTCGGACGCAGTCCTTCGATTGTCCGGCAACCCCAAGACTGCCACGCCGCACATGATTACGGCGACCCCAATTACCTTAAAAGGGTTTAATGCCTCATGAAAATACCATACGGAAAGGAACATGACCCATACATAAGTGAGTGAAATGATTGGGTACATGCTGGAGAGCTCATCGTTGCGGAGGGCAAAACTGAGCAAGATGGTACTCACGCCGTAGAGTACGTAGCCTGCAATCAAAGGAAGGCAAAAAACCATCGCCAAGGGAGCGGGTGAGGGGCCCAAGGCGATGCCAGCCACCTTAAAAAGCACTTGTGCGCCTGCGCCTAACAGCGTGCAGGCCAACACTAAGAGTAAATTTTTCCGTCTCCGGCTCATGACGGACCCCTGGGAATCAAGAAAAGAATAGTCACGTTTGCATTCGTGCCGATAAGGGCTCAGAGACTCATCATAGCGGAATCGATCGATAGAGTCCTGAGACTTTAGTGCCGATTCAGAAGTACTGGCATAGTGGTCGGAGTACCATGACTTTTTTCTCTTTTCCGTCCGCAATCAAAAGCCTAGGCTAGGAGTACCTGGAGACCCAGGATCTTGGTTACAGGACGTCACCATATGCCAAGTTCTCGCCCGAAAGATGAAGCCGTGAAAAAGAATATCCGTCACCGGAATGGCCGCCGCGGCAGCTCCTTTGTGGAATCAGCCTTTGTTTTTGTGCCCTTGATGGCCATGATTGTGGCGATCTTTGACTATTCGCTCGTCATTATGACACGCAGCACGTTGCAGCATGCGGTTCGGGAAGGATTGCGATATGCCATTACTTACCAGACGATGCCGAGCATGGGGCATGACGCCTCCATCCGCGAGGTGGTGAAGAACAACTCACTCGGCTTCCTGGGTAGCGTCAATGGGACGGAGAACCCTTGCAAGATCTGCATCCGGTACTACAACCCGAATACCTTGGCATTCGTCGCTGGAAACGATCCCGGGAACGTGATCGAGGTAGCGGTGGAAAATTACACCTGGAACTGGATTGCGCCTCTGATGCGCAGCGCCACACCATTACAGATCATCGTGCGCGCTTCGGACCGGATGGAAACGTTGCCGCCCGGTACCTTGACGCCAGCCCGATAGAGGATAGAGGAGGAGGAAAAAGATGAGGAATGTAAACCAACGACGCAGACGAACTCAGGGCGGCAATACCCTGGTGGAGTTCGCCCTGTGCCTCGCATTTCTAACGCCCCTCTTGTTGGGTCTGTTTTCGATCGGCATGAACCTTACCCGGAACATGCAGGTGACCCAGGTATCGCGTAGCACGGGCCTCATGTTCGTCCGCCAGATTGACTTTTCGATTTTGCAAAATCAACGGCTGATTGTGCGGCTGACGGAGGGTCTGGGGATGAAGCTGGATACGAACTACAATCCGGATCCGAACGGCCGCGGAGTGGTGATTGTGTCCCAGGTGACGATCCCCTCGGATACCGATTGCACCGGTGCTGGTCTGACATTGGGGGCCTGCACCAATCGTGGTATTCCGGTGATCACCTATCGATACCGGTTCGGCAATACGACGTTGCGCACCAGCGATTTCGGCCAGCCCAGCGGCACCCTGATTGCCGCTGACGGCTCGGTGGCCGTGAATGACTATCTCACCAATGCCGCGCTCCAGGCGACGAACTTCGGCAGTGTGATCACGCTGAATGCCGACGAGATTGCCTATATCACCGAAGTCTATTTCTCGTCCCCCGATTATGACCTGCCCGGTTGGATGTCCAACACGGGCGTTTATTCCCGTTCGATTTACTAATGCAGGCGAAGGCCGCAAAAAAGACACAGGACAAGTAGCCATGCCTATGAGACTCGATCGCTTCCGCTCCCGCGAGGCCCGCGAAAAAGGCTTCGCGATCGTGTTAACCACCATCGCGCTCACCATCATCATCCCCGTGGTTGGCTTGGGCATCGACGCCAGTTTGATGTACGGCGTAAAAGCTCGCATCACCTCTGCCGCCGACGCTGCCGCCATCTCCTCGGCGCGCAACCTGTCCCTTGGCCAGACCATTGCTCAGCAGGAGACGAATGCCCTCTCTACCGCCACGCGCTTCTTCGACGCCAACTTCCCCCCGGGTTCGTTCCTCACCAATACCACTCGCACCATTACGCCTTCGGTCGCCGAAACGGCTTACCGCACCCGCACCGTCACGGTAGAAGTGAACGTTAGCGCCCCCACGCTCTTTATGCGTTACTTGAATCCCAATGCGGTTAACATCCGTACGATCGGTAAGGCTTCCCGCCGCGACGTCAACGTGATCATGGTGCTGGATCGCTCGGGCTCGATGAACGGCAACGGCGGGTGCCCGGCGATGAAGGCGGCGGCTGTCAGCTTCGCCCAACGCTTTGCCAATTACCGTGATCGCGTCGGCATGGTGAGCTTCTCCAGCGACTACCGCATCGACTTGGCCTTGCAAAGTACGCCCGGTGACTTCCAGAGTACGACGACCGGTATTCCAGCCAAGGCCAACGCCATCATCTGCAACGGCGCGACTGCCACCGGAATGGCTTTTTGGCAGGGCTACGAACAGTTGAAATTGATTAACGAACCCGGTGCCCTCAATGTCATTCTGCTAATGACGGACGGCCAGCCCAACACGATCCCCTTCGATTTCTCCACCACCATTGATGCGTGGGGCTACACGGCCATCCGGAAAAACCTGGCTGCGCCTGCGCCTCAGAAGTACACGACTTCTTCAGGTTCGACTTTCAACTCCTGGTACAGCCGCAGCCCTTGCTCCACGACCACCGGGAAAAGCGGCGTCGTGAATCCCTTCGGAAACCCCTTGGCAGGCATCTACCAACCGGTGGGTGGCGCTGAGATTACGGATCGGTCCAATTGCCGCTTCGACGGCGATAACAGCCTAGTCCATCAGGATTTGGCCTTCCTGCCCAATCAGGATATTTACGGAACGGACGTGATTAGTTCGCTTTATAAGTCAACCACTAAGTGGCCTACCGGACACCCCGACGCGGGTCGTATTCGCAGTGATGACGCCACCGCTCTCACCAACGCCGCCTTCAATCAGGTCGCTAACGCCGCCGTTCGCATTCGGGCTAACCAGACGGCCACCGGCGAACTGAACACGATCACCTACGCCATTGGTTTCGGCAACGACATTGGCGACACCGAGAAAGACATGTTGCGCCGCGCGGCCAATGTGGCTGATCTCTCAAACAACATGTACGACGCCAGCAAGCCCCAGGGCTTCTTCGTCTACGCGCCTACCACCTCCGCACTCAACGAAGCCTTCGTAAAGATTGCTTCGGAAATCCTGCGCCTCGCCAAGTAACCAGTAAAGCGAGCGCCGCAAAAAAGGCCGCCGGTTCCCTCCCGGCGGCCCTTCCCTTTAGTGCGACTCTTCCTTGCCACCATACAGGGCGGTTACCTCTTCCTTGAAGTTCTCGAGCACTTTGCCCCGCCGCACTTTCATGGTTGGGGTGAGTTCACCGGTATCCACCGAAAAGTCGCGATTCAGCACGCGAAACTTACGGATCTGCTCCCACTCCGGCAACGTGGCGTTGGCTTGCTTCACCGCCCGGCGCAACTGCTCGTCGATCGGTTTGGCATCGCCAAAGGCATGCCCAGCTTGCATCCCTGGCAACGTCTCCGCCACGGCCGGATTGATGGTGAACAGCGCCGTCACGTACGGCAACCGGTCGCCTACCAGCACCATTTGGCTAATGAGCGGGTCGCCTTTGAAGAGGGCCTCAATCCGGGCGGGATAGATCTTCTTGCCGCTGGAGGAAACCAGTATTTCTTTCTTGCGACCGGTGATGGAGATATAGCCGGCAGTGTCGATGGAGGCGATGTCGCCGGTGGCGAGCCAGCCATCGCGCAGGATGCTGGCCGTCGCGGCGGGGTCGTGATAGTAGCCGGTAAACAAGGTGGGGCTTTTGACGAGCAATTCGCCATCCCCGGCCAGTTTCACTTCCACGCCCGGAAGAGGCTTGCCGATAGTGCCGTAAACCTGACGATCCACCGGATTCATGGTCAATACGCCGCCTTCGGTGAGGCCGTAGCCTTCGGTAATCGGCATGCCGATGGCGTCAAAGAACATGGCGGTGTCGCGGCCCAGGGGGGCGGCGCCAGAGATGGCGACGCGGATGCTGTTGCCCAGACGGTCGCGCAGCTTGGCGAACACGAGCTTGTCGGCCCAGCCCAGCGGCGCGGCCAGCCAAGCGGGCACTCTTTCGCCTTTCTGCCGGTACTCCGAAGCCTTCAGGCCGAGCCCGACAGCCCCGTGGAACAGCTTCTGGGTGAACGCGCCCTTCTTGTTTACCTCAGTCTTGATGCTGGCGTAGATGCGCTCCCACACTCGTGGGGGAGCGAGCAAGAACGTCGGCTTCAGCGTCTTCAGTTCGTTCGGCATGCGCGCCAGACTTTCTGAAAACCAACAGGGAACCGCCATGCGCATCATCAACAATTGCATCACGATGCGTTGGGCAATGTGCGCTGAGGGCAAAAAGACTAGAGCGCGGTCGGCCGGCCCCAGCGGCAACACGGGCGGGCCCATATCGACATTTAACGAAATCGACGCATGCGACGCCAGCCCCATCTTCGGCTCGCCTGTGGCGCCCGAGGTGAGATAGAGAATCGCCGGATCGGTGGGCTTTACCTGGGCCGCCAGATTGGAGAAGGCGGACGGATCTTCGGCCAGCATCCGCCGCCCGACGGCCCGCAATTCTTCCAGCGTTCGCGCCCCTTCCACCTGGCCCGTAATCAGCACAAATTCGATGGGCAGCGGATGGCTCTTCATCGCATTGGCGATGGCCGCCATCTGCTTGGCGTCTTCCACAATCAGCACCCGCGCACCGCACACCCGCAAGTTCTTCACCTGGTCCAGCGCCGGATAGCTGGAATAGAGGCCGGCCGAAATCGCGCCGATGGACATGATGGCCATGTCGGCCAGGTAGAACTCGGCGCGCGTCTCGCTTTGGATGGCGACGATATCGCCGTGCGCCACGCCGAGATCGGCCAGACCGAGGCCGATTTCGATTACCGCGGCGCGGTAGTCGAGCCAACTGTAAACGGTGTACTTGCCACCCCCCTTCGGCTGATGCAGCGCCGCGGCGGCACCTTGCTGGGCCACGGTTTCTTCGAGCACGGTAAACACAGTTCGCGCGTTCATGATTCTCTGTTCCTGAAGGCTACTATAAAAGAGATGGAATTTGAGCACGAACTTTTTGTGGCCCGCCAAGCCGCGCGCCGGGCCAGCGAGATTGCCCTAAAGATTCAGCTAACTGGCTTTGACACGGAGTCGAAATCCGACGAGTCCCCGGTGACGATTGCCGACCGGGAATGCGAACGTGCCATCGTCAGCATGATTAGCGATGCTTTTCCGGGTGACGGATTCCTGGGCGAAGAAGGCACGGCGAGCGAAACCCGCACCGGCCGCCGCTGGATCATCGATCCGATCGACGGCACGCGTGACTACGTCCGTGGCAACCCCCTCTGGAGCCACCTGATCGGCCTGGAGCAGGATGGCCAGGTGGTGGCCGGCGTCTGCTTTATGCCCTTGCTGGGCCACATGTACTATGCCGGCAAGGGCCTTGGCTCCTATCGCGACGACACCCGCATCTTTGCCTCCACCAAGACCACGAAGGCCGAAAGCGTCCTGTGCGCCAATCAACTGGGCGGTTGGACGAAACATCCGTTGGGTGCCGGCCTGCTGGAGTGGGCTTCCACATTTTGGGGAGTCCGCAGCCTCGGGGGCTGCCTGGACGCCATGCTGGTGGCCTCGGGGAAGGCAGAAGTGTGGATTGAGCCGAAGCTGGCGCCTTGGGACATGGCGGGACCGCGGATCATTCTGGAGGAGGCGGGTGCCAAATTCCTCAACCTCGATGGCGGGTCGACCATTTACTCGACGAACGTCTGCGCGTTTGCGCCCGGCCTCGAGCCGGCCGTACGCCTATTCTTAGGCGTGCCGGCTTAGGAAGGCGACAATTGCGGGCGCGGCTTGCCGGGCCAAGGCCTCGAGCTGAGGGTCGTCAAAATGGTCGAGGAAGATCTGCTTCTCCATATCCATACCAAGCTCGTAGTCTTCGTGCGAACTGCCGTTGAGCGTGTAGGTGACTACCGCGAACGGGCTTTGCATCGGCGAGATGGTGTAAGCGGCTTGGCGAAAGACCAAGCCGTGGCCTTGGGGCAAGGAATCGTCAAAATTCACCCGTCGTTTCTTCACTTTGACAACTTCGGTTAAGCCCGCTTGTGGTGCCGATGCCATACTATTCCTCTTCTTCCCTTACCTGGAAGCGGTTCGTGACGCAGGTCGCAGGAATCCCGCCCAACACCAGCAGTTCGGCGTCCCGCAATGCCCGAACGAGCGTTTCCAACTCAATCGAAAGGTTCGCCGGACGCGGCGTGCCTTGCGCGGGTGGAGGCTGCGGATAATGCCGCTCCAAATTATGCCGATACTCCAGCGGGGAAACCACGCCATGCAAAAAATCCGGATACCCGTCGTGCTGGTACGGCGGCGCGAAGACATCGGGCAATTGGCTGGCCATCACTTTCACAGGATCCACAATCTCCACCCCCCTTATCGGCAGATTGATCTGAATTTCATAGACCCATCCCGATTTTCCTTTACCTGTCCTTAAAAGGGCATACTGCTTGGCTACTCCGTAGGAGCGGGTAATCGACAGATAGGGGCTGGTGACCGTCCCTCGAGCGATATGCACCGCGATCCGGTCTGGACCTGGCAACTCCTCCGGATTCTGCGCCCGGAAGCCCCCATAGCGGGCGTCGTTCTTGTGCCAGTGGCTTCCGGGGCCGGCTCCCCGATAAAAAATCGGCATAAGTCCTGAGACCTCTACAGGATCGCAGATTTCTCTTGAGCCGCCTTCAGTACTAGCGCACAATAAGGGTACTGGCCATACCTAAGCGTAGGGCATATTCTTTTTGGAGGAATTTTCATGAGATTTGTTTCGACCGCGGTCCTTTGCTTGGCCGCCCTTGGTTCGGCTTGGGCGCAACCCGCCGTGAGCGGCATCGTTAATGCGGCCAATTATTCAGCCGGGGTTGCCCAGGGCTCGATTTTTGTCGTTTTTGGGGCAAACATGGGCCCGACGCAGCTAACCCAGGTGGCCGCCTTCCCAGTCCCCACAACTTTGTCGGGCACCAGCATCCGCTTCAC
>JAYVUQ010000783.1:0-5769 GCA_043787785.1 Bryobacteraceae bacterium | reverse complement strand
GAATCTGGCTGCCGGCCGCGTTCAGTTTGACGACGTAGGCGTCTCCCGCCGGAAACAGTTGCCCCGCATCGGCTCCAACCATAGGTGCGCTGGGGCGCGCCGCTGCTAACGGGAAAATTGCGCGAAGTCGTCATGCCGGAGACATAAACGTTTCCGGACAGGTCTACCGCGATACCGCCAGGAGTATCATCTCCACTCCCGCCCAAGTAAGTGACAAAGGCGAGCGTTCCGTTTGAAGTCAACTTGGCAACAAAAGTGTCTCCGCTGTTCAAGGCGCTCGCTTGTCCGCCGTAAGCCGCTTGCGCCGCGGTTCGGCTCACGGGTAAGTCTTGCGACGTCGTCAAGCCCGCCACATAGACGTTGCCATTGGCATCGGTGGCGATAGAAAGCCCCGCATCGTTGCCGCTGCCGCCAAAGTATGTCGAGTAACTCAGAATCGGGTCGATCAGCAGCGGCTTCGCCCGATCGTGCGGACCTAAGGCAAAGCCCACGGCGTCCGCGCCTAGCTATCGAAAGCGGCCCTCCCACCGGCGGCTTCCCTGCACCATCGACGGCCGGTGCCAATTTACTTCTCCCCCATCCACATCAATCGCCAATGACCCACCCTTTTCGATTCGCATGCGCCGGTGACCGCTAAACTTTAGGCGTATCTGGGCCGGATTCACACCAGGCGCCACTTCAAAGTCAAACTCGGGCTGTAACTGGCGGCCGGGAAAAACCAGATCGACCCCCGGGTAGACCTCCGCGTAGCGCACCCGCTGGTATAGCGGTAAGTTCTGGTCTTGACGAGTCGCTGTAAGATAATGCGCGCTGGCCTCCATCGGCTCTTCGCCCACCGGCCGGCGATGCGGTTGCGCATTGGCGAAGGTAGCCAGCAACGGGCGGTGACCACCAAATTGCCATTGCAATTCGCCGGGCCGGAACCGCAACTGCGCCCCTGACTGGCGGGTGACATAGCCCCCCCCAGGCGTCGCTTCAAACCACACCGGTAACGGAACCGGCTTCGCGGTCGCCGCCCAGGCAGCGGTGCCGGTCGCAATCACAACATAGGTGAAAACCAAGGCGCGCATTCCCAAAATCTATCACGTTGTTCTGGGAGGCATATGCCCCCGGGAGGTGGAGGGCTAGATCCCCACGCCTAAAGCGGCTATCTCCAGATTCTGAATTGGCCGAATCATCCCCGTCCGCAAGCATTCCGATGATTGGTGTGGCACGACAATCGCGCTAATGTGCGCGGTCACATGTGCGCGGTAGTAAAGGAGACTTGCATGGACTGGTACGCAATCGCCGTAAGGCCCCAGGCCGAACGGGCCGTCCAGGCGGCATTAGCTCACAAGAGCTATGAAACGTACTTTCCCCTGGTGTTGAGCGAACGGCGCTGGAGTGACCGGATCAAGCGGACCGAATCGGCGCTCATTCCGGGTTACATCTTTTGCCGGTTTGACAGCGCGGAGAGGCTACCGATCATGACGACTCCAGGCGTGCGCGAAATTGTCGGCTTTGGGCGGCAGGCCGCGCCAGTAAGCGAATCCGAGTTACTGGCTCTGCGACAAGTAATTGAGTCCGGCCTAAAGGTAGAGAGTTGCGACTTCCTGCGACAGGGCGATCGAGTGGAAGTAATCGACGGTCCGATGCAGGGTCTGCAGGGATTGCTGCTGGAAGTAAAAGGCCCCCTGCTGGGCCAGGGCCGGGACCAGTTCCGGGACCAGTGCCGGGTGGTAGTAAGTGTGAATTTACTCCAGCGATCCGTGGCCGTGGAGATAGATCGTAACCGAGTCCGGCGGATGGAAAGCAAAATGACGATGACTGCGAGAGGAAACTAATGAGTATTTTGAAACCGAGAAACCGGCTGGTGAATTTTCGCTTGACCGATGAGGAATTCAGCTATCTACGAGACGCTTGTTCGGCCCAAGGGGCGCGCAGCATCTCCGACTTTGCGCGGAGCGCGGTATTGCGGCAGGCGGACCGCGCGGGCACCGGAACCATTAAGCCGCAGGTCGGCTGGGATGAGCCATCGACCCAGTCGCTCACCGAATTGCAAACGATGATGGTGCAGCTGGAAGCTCGCGTGGGCCAGTTAGTGCGGCAAGTCGACTCAGTCGCTCCCGCCGTCGCCGAAGCGGTGCTTTAGATCAATGGTTAGTCGAAAGGAGTGAAGTTTGTACTCACTGGCTTTTCTCATGGGGATTTCGGCGCTAACCGCATGGTTGCTGACGCCTGGCATACGCAATTTTTGTCTCGCGCGAGGTTGGCTCGACCAACCGGACGAGCGAAAACAGCACGTCCAGGCGGTACCCCGTCTGGGCGGAGTGGCCATCATTTTGGCCTATGCCATCAGTCTGGCCCTCTTCGCGCTGTTACCCTTGTCGGCCAGCGTGGAGGCACGTCCCCATTGGAACCAGATACTTCGGCTCGTGCCGGCGGTAGCCTTGGTGCTGTTTATGGGGCTGGTCGACGACTTACGCGGCTTACGGCCCTTTACGAAAATCGTCGCCGAAGTGTCAGCGGCGCTCACCGCCCATAGCGCCGGCGTCCGCATCGGCGGCGAAGAATGGTGGAGCCTGCCGCTGACGGTCTTATGGCTGGTGGGCACCACCAACGCCATTAATCTGATTGATGGCGTGGATGGGTTGGCCGCCGGGGTCAGCTTGTTCGCCACGCTCACCATGTTCGCCGCCGCACTCATCCATGGCAACATCCTGCTCGCTATCGTTACTGCGCCGCTAGCCGGTTGCCTAGTCGGTTTTCTGCGCTACAATTTCGAGCCGGCTTCGATCTTTCTGGGCGATTCGGGCAGTTTAACCATTGGCTTTCTGCTCGGTTGCTTCGGTCTCATCTGGAGTTACAAAACCGCGACCGCCATCGGCATGGCCGCGCCGATGATGTTGCTGGCACTGCCGTTTCTTGACGTAGGGCTCGCGATTGCCCGTCGCTTCCTCAGCATGCAACCAATCTTCGGCGCCGATCACGGCCACATTCATCATCGGCTGCTAGCCCGCGGACTGCGGCCTCGTCATGTCGCGCTCATCTGTTATCTCGGCTGCGGTGTCGCCAGCTTGGTCTCCTTAGGGGCCAGCGAATCAGGCCCCCAACTGGCCGCATTCCTGATCCTGGCCTTCGCGGGGTTAGTTTGGGTTGCGGTGAGCCACCTGGGCTTCACTGAATTCCGGTCCGCCCGCCGCTCGTTATTAGGCAGCCGCTGGCGGCAAATTGTTCGCGACGATATCATTGTGGACCGAATGAAGAGCGGCATGGCAACGGCACAAAGCGCCGACGACTATTGGAGCCACCTCCACATGGCCAGCGAGAAACTGGGGCTCGGCCGCGTCCACCTCAGTCTCGACGGCCGCGTCTGGTCTTCCGAAGGTCAACAGCACCCAGCGGGTTGGGAGACCCGCGTCCCTTTAAGCGGCGACGACTATGTAGCCTTTCAGGGAGTCTCGCCCGACCCCGATACGGCACACTCGCTGATTCCCCTGGCCCTCGCCTTGCGCGACGCGCCTAGGCCGCCTTCTCCCAGGCGTCTAAATTCTCAGGAATTAGTTGACGGTTTGGATCGACGCGCAGAAACAACGCCGCGCTGATCAATAACAGAATCGAGAAGGGCAGCAAAGGAAAATTGTAGGCATCCGGCTTATTCCAACCGGCACCCATCAGGCCTTTCACGATGTAGCCAAAGGCCACCGACGACAAGAAGGAGCCCAGTTGTCCGGCCATGTTCATGGCACCGCTCACTGAGCCAGCGTGGCGCCGTCCAATGTCCAGGCACACCGCCCATGCTACGGGCAGCATGGCATCCATGCAGCCATAGCCAAGGGCCAAAAGCACCAAAGGCGTCAACTTACCGGGCACGAAATGGGTGGCCATCATAAAGAGGCCCGAAAAGAACAACCCGCCCGCGCCGATGCTGCAACGCGCCCATTTCAAGCCGATCTTCGCGCGTAACCGGTCACTCATCCAGCCGCCAAACAAATTGCCGCAGGCCCCGCAAGCAAACGGCAACCAGGCGATCGCTTTCAGGTCGGCGTTTTGGAAGCCACGACCCTCCCGCAAGTAATCGGTAAGCCAACCCAAATAGAAAAATGACCCCCAGCAGTAAGTGTGATACATCAACAGCAGCGTAAGGAAGTTACTATCGCGCAGCACTTTGGCCCAGGGCAAGCCGTGCGGCTGGTTCTCAAACGGCGGCCCGATCTCGGCCAACTCCGCCTTACTCACGCCGGGCATTTCCTTCGGCGTATCGCGAAACCACCAGTACCAAGCCGAAACCCACACCGCGCCAAGTACGGCAAACACGCCAAACGTGCCGCGCCAGCCCAGCGTTTCCGCCAGCGTCAGCACGATAAAGGGCGAAAGAGCCCCACCCACGCGGCTGCCCATCCAGACAATTCCCGTCGCCCGCGCCCGTTCCGCCAGAGGAAACCAGCGTGAGATGGCGGCAGAACTGGTAGGATAAGCGCCCGCCTCGCCCGCGCCAAACAGAAACCGGCAAGTGAGCAACTGCCAGAAGTTCTGGACGAATCCGGTGAGACTGGTGAAGATCGACCACCAAACCACGATGCGCGCCGCCGTCCGGCGCGGGCCCGAACGATCGGCCATCACGCCGGTGGGGATCTCAAACACCGCATAGGACAAGGCAAAAGCACCAATGATCCAGCCCCAGAGATCGGGCGTAATGCCCAACTCTTTCTGCATATCTTTGCCGAGAAGGTTGATACAAACCCGGTCCACATAAGTGATTACCGACAGCAGAAAGAGAAAACCGAGGGCTCGGTACCGATATTTCATGCGGTCCGATTATATCGGCATCTAGAAGTCGAGAACGACGCCGGCGGAGGGCAGACTGCGGAACGTGCGCGAGTCAAAGCCCAGGTTGTCGTCGAGGCAAGCGAAGACCTGGTCGATTTTCAGACCTTGCTGCAGGACGGCACGAAGATCAAAGCGCAAGCCGGCAAGCCGTCGATGCATCGGCGGGGCACGGTGAGCGAGCAGTTGGAGAAGGCCCGCGCGTTCGTGGCGGAGTCAGAGGGGCGAGCGACGGAAGCGCCCGCAGAGGGCCAGTTAGCGGCGAAGCGGAATAAGAAAGAAGCGGCGCAGGAAAGAGCGGCGAGAGAGCGGTTGGCGCGGATGGAAGCGGCGATGCGGGAGTTAGAGAAACGGGAGCCGGCGGCGGAGTCGGCGAAGAAAGACGAGGTCCGCGTGAGTATCAGCGAGCCGGAAGCGCGCAAGATGAAGCACCCGGATGGCAGCTTCGCGCTGAGTTACAACTTACAATTGGTGACCGAAGTGAAAAACGGATTTCCCGTGGGGCTGCTGGTAACTAATACGCACAATGACCTGCCTGAGTTAGAGCCGGGCTTGGAGATGGCGCAGAGTTGCACGCAAGTGGAGCCGCAACAAGTGGTGGCTGACAAGGGCTATTCGAGCCGGGAAAACATCGAGGCGATGGCCGAGCGCGGCATCACGCTGGTGGCGCCGCGGTTGAGTGAAGACGAGCGCAATACGGGGGCGCTGCGCAAGGCCGGCATCGACGTGGCATTCGCCCCGAGTAATTTCAAGCTGCCGGCCGATCAGCAGACGATGAAATGTCCGGCGGGCGCGGTGCTGGTGCAGATCAAAGTGGGCATGCATCACGGACTGCCGGTGCAGAGCTATGAAGCCGAGGCTGCGGTGTGCGGCGCGTGTGCGCATCAGCCGCAATGTTGTCCGAAACGGGAAGCGCGGCAAATCGAGCGGGTGATCGAATCGGCGGCGGTCGAAGCGCATGAC
>JAYVUQ010000782.1:0-7183 GCA_043787785.1 Bryobacteraceae bacterium | reverse complement strand
GGATTCGGGTTTCAGAACGATGTCTTCCAAATGCCGGGCGTTTTCGTGGTTTATCATGGCCAAGTGATTCGCAGTTTCTGCCATCAGAAGATCTCTGACCGGCCTGACTATCGGTCGCTCGCCGGGGAACCCGAATTCCAAGGAAGCTAGGGCGGATGCCGATTGCGATCGCATCTATGCTCCAAGAGAGCAATACGTTTTCGCCGGTGCGTACCCGCTACGATGATTTCGCTCCGGTATTTGGCGCGGAGGCGTATGAGCGCCACGCCGGCAAGTTGACCGAAATGGGCGGCTTTATCGACGTTCTGCAGTCGGCAAACGCCCTGCTCGCTCCCATTTGCGCGGCGTGGGCGATCACCGCCAACCGATTGTTGCGCGCCGACTTTCGTCGCTTGGCTAGTGAGTTTGAAGATCACCTGCGCCGGGCCGAGCCGGAAGCGTTGTTACTCGCGATGCACGGCGCACAAACGGCTGAGGGCGAAGACGACGTGGAAGGCTACATTCTGCAGCGGGCCCGAGCCGTGCTGGGGCCGGAGGTGCCTATCGTGCTGACGCTGGATCTGCACGCCAATGTTACTCGCCGGATGGTGGCCCTGGCGAGCGCCATTGTCGGGTACCACACTTATCCCCATGTAGATATGTTTGAGACTGGCCAAAAAGCTGCCCGTCTGTTATTGCGCATTTTGGCTGGTTCGGTGACGCCGAAGATGTCTTTCTGTAAGTTGCCACTGATCATCCCGGCCGAAACTTCCCAAACTTACCGGGGGCCAATGCACCAACTGATGGTGGCGGCGGAGAAGCTGGAGCAGGCGGGGCTGGCGGAGGCGGTTTCTATTTTTCCTGTGCAGCCTTGGATGGATATTGCGGAGATGGGTTGCTCGGTGGTGAGTGTCACCAATGACCGCTTACTTACTGGCCAACGCCAGGCAGATTCGTTGGGCCGCCGCCTGTGGCGCGGTAAGGCGAAGTACGAACCGGTACTAACTCCGATGTCCGTAGCGATCGCCGCGGCGCTCAAGATCGATGGCCCTACCGTTTTGGCCGAATCGTCCGATAGTACCGGTTCTGGTTCGCCTGGCGATAGTACTGGTGTGCTGAAGCATCTGGTGAAGGCCGCACTTACTGGCCCGGCGGCGATTTTCTTAGTGGACCCCGCGGCCGTCGCGGTGGCCATCGAGGCCGGCATCGGCGCGGCAGTGACCATGAAAGTGGGTGGTACTTTTGATAAGAAGCATTCTAAGCCAGTAACGGTAACCGGCATCGTTAAAATGATCTCCGATGGGCGCTGGACGGCGCGGGCGCGTGGGTACAATACGGGCATTACAACTTGTATGGGCCGGACGGTGGTTTTGGAAGTCGGCTGGGTGCTGATTTTGATCGCGGAACGCTCGGCGATGACCGTGGACCCGGAGCTTTTCCGCAGCCATGGCATTGATCCCATTTACTGCCAAATCGTGGTGGTAAAGTCTCCAAACGGATTCCGTGCCGCCTACGAGCCAATTGCCAAGCAGATCTTCGTGGTGGACACGCCGGGTGTGAGTACAGCCAACTTACGATCGCTACCGTTTCGGCGCGTGAACCGGCCGATTTATCCGCTCGATGCGGACACGCCGGAGCCTTTCTAGCCGCGTTTCTTTTTGACGGCTACTTTTCGTGGGGCCACTTTTTGCGGACCAGCCTCGGCGCAAGCCGGCAGGGATACCCATTTCCGCGGATTTACAGCAACTCCGCCCACAAACAAGCCCCAATGCAAATGCGGACCGGTGGCAAATCCGCTACTACCGACGTAACCAACTACCTCGCCGGCTTGCACCGTGGCGCCTTCAGTGGCCGCAATCTTCGATAGATGCAAATACATAGACGTGAAGCCCTGCCCGTGGTCAAGCCCGACGGTGCCGCCGGTATAGTTCCACATATGGGCCACTTTGACGACGCCGGCGGCGGTGGCTTTGACGGGCGTGCCGGTTGGCGAGCGCAGGTCGAGCCCGCGGTGGAAGTTGCCGCTGGGCTTGCCGTGGTAATAACGCTGTACACCGTACGGCGAGTTCATGCACTCAGACGTGGGCGTACGGAGGGGCTCGGTCCAGAGTCGCTCCTCGCTCACGTGGTTCAGGAACGTTTGAATGCTCTCCACTTCGCCGGGCGCGGGCTTCAGCGACGTCATGGCCGAGGTGGTGGCGATGTTTTGGATGGGGAACTTGGCGTCGCGCACCTCAATGCTTTGGTTGAAGAGCATCTTTCCCGCCGCATCGGTAATCTTCAGCGGATACTGGCCCGGGGCGAGCGTGGCGGGCACGGGCACCAGGCCAGAGACGCCACTCGCATGCGAGAACAGCCGCAGTTTTTTGTCGGCGAAGGTGACGTGAGCTTCGCCAGTTGGGTTACCAGTGACGTGGAGGACGTCGCCTTGCTCCACCGAAGTAGGAACCTGAAAGGTGGGGTCGACGGCGAGTGCGAGCAGAATCGAGAGAAACACCCGTTAGTTTGCCATAATCGTGGCGATGCTATCCATTCTTCTTTTTACCGCCGTGGCCGCGGCTGCCGATGACGCTTTGATTGAAGGCTTTCGCCAAACGACGGTGGCCAGCGTGGCCGACGCGGTTGACCAGATCACCGGCCAGCGTGGTTTCCTGTCGCACGACATGCGGCCGCGCATCCTGGGGCCGAATATTCCGGATCGTTTCGTGGGCCGCGCCACCACGGCACTGTTGCGGGCCACCATCAAGGAGAAGGCCTCGGCGCAGTTGAGCGCGAAGCATTCCGTGGAGATGATCGACAACGCGCCGCCGGGTTCGGTGGGGATTATCGTGGTGGAGAACGGCCTCGATGTGGCGGGGATGGGCGGCTTGATGGCTACGGCCGCCAGCGCGCGGGGCATGGCCGGGATCCTGATTGATGGCGGCTTGCGAGATTTGGCGGAGATCCGCTCACTGGGCTTGCCGGTCTTCTCGCGCAGCATTGTGCCTTCGTCGAGCGTGAGCCGCTGGGCGAGTGTGGCGAGGGACATTCCGGTGAACTGCGGCGGCGTGGTGATCATGCCGGGCGATGTGATTGTGGCGGGCGAGGACGGCGTGGTTCGTGTGCCGTCGGCGCGAGCCTCGGAAGTGCTGAAGCGAGCGCAGGAGATCGATGTGCGGGAAGGCAATATGGTGCCCGAGATCAAGAAAAATAAGTCGCTCGGCAAGACGGTGGAGCAGTTTAAACGGATTTAGGCAAATAGCGCGTCGACGGCTTTACCTTTGCCGTCCTTGGTGACGTAGAAAGGGCGTTTTTCGACGATGTAGGCGTGGTCGGCGGGGATGCCCATGGAGCGGTAGATACTCGCATGCAGGTTCTCGATGGATACCGGGTCGCGTACCACCTTGCAAGGGCGCTCGTCGGCAGTTACTCCGTGTAAGTAACCTTTCTTGATGCCGCCGCCGAAGAGTAAGACGCTGGTGGCTTCGGTGAAGTGGCGGTGCATGCCGTAGTGCTTCGGATGGGTCATTTTTTCGGGCACGGTTACTTGGTCCTGCACGGCGAGGCCGGGCTTGCCTTCGGTGAGCATGTCGCGGCCGAATTCGCTGGCCAGAATGACGAGGGTACGGTCGAGCAGGCCACGGGCCTCAAGGTCGAGGATGAGTTGCGAGATAGGCCGGTCGATTGATTGTTTCATGCCCACCACGCGCGAGTGGCCGTTCTCATGGGTATCCCAAAAGCGGAAGGGGATGTACTCGCTGGAGACTTCGACGAAGCGCGCTCCGGTTTCGGCTAAGCGGCGGGCGAGTAAGCAACCGAGCCCGAACTTACCGGTATTGTAAGTGTCGTAGCTTTCTTTGGGTTCAAGAGATAAGTCGAAGGCTTTGGCAGCGGGGGAGGCCAGAAAGCGATGCGCGTTCTGGAGTGAGGCGACCAAGTTATCCTGCTGGAAATCGGAAGCGTCGCGCAGGACAGGATTGCGTTTCACTAAGTCCTGATAAATTTCGTGGCGGCGGCGGAAGCGGAGGTCAGTAAAGTCTTTGGGCGGGCGGACGGCGGAGATGGCGTCGTTGGGGTCTGGGATGCTGAAAGGGCCGAATTCGCTGCCCAGGAAGCCGGCCGTGTGAAATGCCTTTAAGGCATCGGCCTCGCCGCCTAACTCGAGGTTCTGGCCGATGTTGATAAAGGCGGGGACATCCGGATGCCGGGGGCCGCGGATCTTGGCGATCCAGGCGCCTAGGTGCGGCAGCGGGACGGGCTGTGGTGGCGCGTAGCCGGTGTGCCAATGATACTGATGCTTGGTGTGCAGAATATGGCCGAGGTCGCCGACTTGGTGCGAGCGCAAGAGGGTGCCGCGGTCCATGACACTGGCAATACGTTCGAGCCCTGCGGTGAGTTGGATGCCATCTACTTTGGAAGGGATTTTCTCGAAGGTGCTGAGGACGGCGCTGGAGGCTAGGCCCGGTTCGTAGGGCGTGAAGCGCTTCGGGTCAAACGTTTCGGTTTGCGCCATGCCTCCGGCCATCCAAAGGAGGATCATGCAGTCGGCTTTGGGGGCGAGCGCCTGCGCTTGGCTGGCCAGCAAGGTTGGGGCGCCAAGGACGCTACTCATAAGAAAATCGCGACGATTCATGGCTTACCTCACAAACTGAAATTCGGGTGACATGAATACGGCCCAGAGTAAGTCCTCGAGGCCTTGCCGGGTCGGCTGGAGCCCGAGCAAACTGATGCCGATGCGGGACTCGTCGGGTGACGGTGCGCGACCCACCGCGTGCAGATAGAGTTGGTTCACCATCTTCGCCGGGCCTTGCACCGGGGTGGGGCGGGGAAGCGGGGTATCGCCGGTAACGGCGACTAACTTGCGTTCGTTGGGAGCCTCATCGAAAACGAAAGCCCGGATGGCGGCACTGATTTCGCTATCGTTGACGCGTTCGTCCATGGCGATAGTGGCGCGGAAACGGGTGTAACCCTTCCCGGCAAGGTCAAAAATGAGTTCGTTGGGTATGGCTGCGGTGAGTACGGGCAGTTGTAACTTGTCTTTGAACAGCGTGAAGGTGGTTTGTTTGAACTTCGACTGGGTGGTCAACGAGGCCAAGGCCATCTTGCCGTTGGGGCCCTCTAACTCGGCGTCTCCCCAGCCGGCCTCGACCCGGGTAGGGTCATAGGAGTCGACATCGACCATCAGGAGGCGCAACTGTTTGCGTCCAGCAATGTCGATGTCGACCTTGACACGGCTTTGGGCGCGCAACTGGCCGCTGTCGAATAAGTTGGTGGGAGCGGCGTCCACTTGGTCGAGCAAGCGTTTGGCACCTTCGCGCAGAAGCGTGGCGAGTACCTCGCCGTTGGCGAGTTCCATGCCTTGCAAGGTGGAGGATTCGGTGAGCCTTTCTGTTACCGCGCCATCGCGCATGGGACGGCCAAGGGCGCGGGTGAGAGAGTTCGGTTTGAAGCGCCACTCGCGCGCATAGATGCCGGGGACGGCACGATTGTCGGCGCGAATGCGCCATTCTCCAGTAATCGACGAGACGGCGTCGGTGAACTGCTCGGCGGTGAGGCGACGCGGCCAGGGTCCGCGAAAGACGTAGTTGGCATCGCGCAATTGTCCGGCGGGAACGGCGGGGCGCGAGTAAGCAGCGGAGGTCATCAGGGTGCGGAGTAAGTAGCGCATGTCGTAGTTATGAGCGACGAAGTCGGCGGCGAGCCAGTCGAGTAACTCCGCCGACCAGGAGGGGCCTTCCATTTCGTCGGCCGGCTCAACCAGCCCGTGCCCAAAGAGGCGCTTCCAGACGCGGTTGACGATGGTGCGGGAGAACAAGCCATTCTCTTTGGCGGTAAATAGCTTGGCCGCCGCGGCACGACGCTCGATGAGAGACGCCGTTGCGCTGACTGCGGCGCTGCCTCCACCCAACTCAGGAAAGAGAAACTGCGGGGTTGCCTTGACGCCGGTGCCGGAATCGCAGCGAGCGATTTCCAGCGGCTCCTTCACTAAGTCGTTGGCGAAGAAACTGGCCAAGCCATAGGCTTCTTTTAGCTTCCAGTGGCTGATGAAACTGTCGTGGCAGGAGTTACACTTCAGGTTGACGCCTAAGAAAACTTGGGCGCTATTCTGCGCGGCCTGCATGACTGGAGTCTGGGACGCATTCACGGTGCCGCGCCAGTTGACGCCCTTGAGGAAACCGGCCGGATCGTCTTTGCCCACCGGATTCAGTAATGCGGAGACAAACTCGTTGTAGGGCTGGTTCTCGGCCAAGGACTTTAGTAACCATGGAGTAATGGTTTGCCGTTCGCCGATGTAACTAACACCTTCGTCATTGTGCAGTAAGTCATTCCAAAAGCTAACCCAGTGTTCGGCGAAGGGCGTGCGGGCGGAGAGTAACTCTTCAATCAGCAGGGCGCGTTTGCCGGTGCGTTGGTCGCGGGCGAAGCGCTCCTGGTCGGCCGGTGTCGGCAGCAGGCCCCAAAGGTCGAGGTAGGCGCGGCGAGCGAAGACGTGGTCAGCGACGGGTGGGACGGGGACGACCTGGTGTTGCCGATCGTAGGCTTTCAGTAATTCGTCGATGCCACTGGATGGGGGCGGCTTAAGGGCGAGCGAGAAAGTGCCAGTGCCAGGGGCAGCGACATTTACGATGGCGCCTTCGTTCACCCAGCGTTCGATTAAGGCAATCTCGGTGGGGGCCAAGGGGGAGCCGGCGAGGGGCATACGTTGGCCTCCCACGCCCTGCAGACGTTGCACGAGGGCCGAGCTGCCCGCTTGGCCAGGAACCAGCGCGGGGCCGCTTACGCCGCCCTTGAGCATGGCCTCGCGGGTCATGACCGAGAGGCCCGCTTGACCGCGATCGCCGTTGTGGCAGCTCATGCAGCGGGCGACGAGGATCGGATGAATCTGGCGGGAATAGTCGATAGCTTGGCCGGAAGCCAAACCCGCGAACAGTAAAAGCCAAAGAGGGACGCGCATCCCCTTTATCGTATGCCGGATCTACTGGGCGGAAAAGACGGGCTTCTTGCCCTGGTCGCGATTGCGGACGCGATCATAGAGGTGGCGGCCATTGGTGGTGCCCAAGCCCTCGTTATAGAGGCTGGTGAGGCCCAAGGCTTGGCGGAGGTCTTCGTCGAAGGAGTGGAGCTTTTTTAACTGGTCAGCCGTGCCGGCGCGCCGTTCGCCGTGCGGGGTTTCGAAGTAAATCTGATAACCGCCATGGGTGAGGATACCGATCTCGGTGCCGAT
>JAYVUQ010000781.1:0-1717 GCA_043787785.1 Bryobacteraceae bacterium | reverse complement strand
TTAAATCAGGATAGTATTCTTAATCGTTTGGCGAAAAAGGTGACGCCGGCTTTGGGCTACGCGCTGCACACCGTGGGAGCGGTCGGCGCGACGGAAACGGCAGCCGCCTACATCAATCTGCTCACTGGGAAGGGCGCGGGTTCGGGCTGGGACAAGGGTGAGGAAACGGCGGCGGCGCGGGTGATTCGCGCCGGTGGGACAAATAGTCCCGTGGTCATCGATTGCGGAGCCAACCGCGGGGAATGGCTCACTGAGGTCCGGCACCAACTAGGCAGCAATAATGGCACATGGATCGCGATTGAGCCTAACCCGGGCTGCGCACCGCTGCTCGCCAAGCTTCCCAACGTAGAGTTAGTGCCGGTGGCAGCCGGAGAAGCCCCGGGACAGCTCGAACTGTATTCGACGAACTTCACGCCCGAGATGGACCACTCCACCGGCCTGGGCAGTCTATATCAACGCCGGGATACCATCGCTCAGGGCCACCAGTTCCACGCTCATCTCGTCGATGTGCGCACGCTCGACAGCATCATTAGCCAGCGCCACATCCAGCGCCTGGACTTCCTCAAGATGGATCTTGAGGGCCACGAACTGTTCGCTCTGCGCGGGGCCACCCATGCGCTAAGTCATGGCATCATTCGCGCTCTGTCGTTTGAGTTTGGAGCCGGCAACGTCAATAGCCGTACTTTTTTTCGGGACTTCTGGGAGTTACTTTCGCCCTTCGGCTATGGCTTTCACCGGATCTGTCCCGGCGGCACGACCATGACCATTTCCGACTATTACGAGGACCTCGAATTTTTCCGAGGCGTCAGCAATTATTTGGCCGTGCTTCCGCCGTCGGCGCCCGGTCCGAAAGATGGTGCCGGATGAGGTTCATGCAGTCTAGCCGACAGGCGTTATTATTTACAGGAAAGCAGAAATTTTGGCTGGCTATCCTTATCCGCTGAGTCATCCTACCTGGACTGAAGAACAGGCCACGCCACCGAGTAAGTTCGCGCGCTTCGAGTTTACGTGTTGGGTGATCTTCGTCAGCTTTCTGGTCACCGGATACTACACGCTCGGTAAGTCGTTCGCATACTTTGGCATTCCCAAGGCTAGGCTGTTCATTGGCGAGATCTTTCTCGTGCTGTTCGTCCTGATGCGACCGGGGGCGTTGTTTAACACGTGGCTCACTTCACTTGTGCAGCAGCAACCCCTGACTCTGTTCGCCTGGACTCATCTGGCATTCCTAGCCTATGGCCTTTTGGAAACATTACGTGGCCTCAACGAAGGGTTCCCTGCATCGTATGCGATCCTGAACCTCGTCTTTAACGTTTACCCCATTTATGTTTTTATCGGCTTCTGGTTCGCCCGCCAATCTCCCGATCTGTTGGAACGTCTGGTACTGGTGATCGCCTTCTTCAACGGAGTATACGGGTTAGCTTATGTGGGTTTCCTGAATAGCTATTCTTCGATCACCGTACCGGGTGCCGATGTAGCGTTGTTTGGTCAACCGGGTGGCTCCATGGTTTCGCTACTGGGACTCATCATTTTGCGTAAGCGCGGACCCTTCTATAGCTTCCTCATCCTGGCGAATGCCCTGGTGCTGCTCGGCACCCAGGTGCGCGGCGATTGGTTGGGTTTCTTGCTGGGTTTGGTGGTCTGGGGCGCGCTCACGGGGAACCTGGGCCAAGTAGTCAAAGGCGGTCTGGTATTGACCACCATCCTCGGAATTGGGCTG
>JAYVUQ010000780.1:0-3420 GCA_043787785.1 Bryobacteraceae bacterium | reverse complement strand
GTTCACTACCTGTCTCCCGAACAGGTTCTCGGAAAGATGGCGAGTTCCCGCAGTGACCTGTTCAGCGTGGGCGTGGTGCTCTACGAGTTGGTAACCGGCGTGCGACCCTTTGAGGGCCCTACGGATGGAGCCATTTTCGATGCCATCGTGAATCGTGCCCCGCAACGGCCCTCGCTGCTTCGTGCGGAGATCAGGCCCGATTTCGAGAACATCATTCTGCGGTTACTCGAGAAGGATCCGGAGTTACGCTTTCAATCCGCCGACGATCTGCGCGCGGCTCTGCGATATGTTGATCGCGGATCGCAGGGGTCGGGCTCCCATCCACCCTTGCCGTTGCCGGAACTGCCCGCCAAGCGCTATCGTCGGGTATGGCCCTTTGTGGCCGCAGCCGCCGCGCTCGTCGGTGTGGCCTGGGCATGGATGACGGCAAAGTCGTCCCCTCCCGTTGCCGGACCCACGGCTTACTCCTTCGAGCGGCAATCGGATGAACCCGGAGAGGACCTCTTCCCCAGTCTCTCGGCGGACGGCAAGCAATTCGTCTATGCCAGCACGCGACAGGGGAATTGGGATATCTATCTCAAGCGGACCGGCGGCCTGGCCGCCGTGAACCTTACGAAGGACTATACCGGACTTGACACGACGCCTTCCTTTTCGCACGATGGCACCCGCATCGCCTTCCGCTCCGAACGCGATGGCGGCGGTGTTTTCGTGATGGAGGCCACCGGCGAAAATCCGCGCCGCGTCTCCACCCGCGGCTTCTATCCCTCCTGGTCGCCCGGCGACCAGAGCCTCGTCTACTGCGACCTGGATTTCTCAAACCCGAGCCGCCGCCGGCGGGACCTGTTGAGCCAACTGGTGGTGGTCGATTTGGCTAACGGAACGGAGCGCCCGTTGAAAGTCCCGCGCGACGCAATGCAGCCGGCCTGGTCACCGCATGGCCACCGGATCGCCTATTGGGGATTGGCGGACAGCACGATGCAGCGCGACATTTTTACCATTGCCGCCGACGGGTCGGGCGTGCCGGTGGCGCTCACCCGCGATAGGGCGCTCGATTGGAATCCGGTATGGTCCCCCTCCGGAAACGAGCTCTATTTTTTGAGCGACCGGGGCGGCACGATGAACGTGTGGCGGATCGCCGTCGATGAGAGGTCCGGGCAGCCGAAAGGGTCGCCCGTGCCGGTAACGGTGCCAGCGGTCTATGCGCGGCACATCAACATCGCGGCGAGTGGGTCGCATTTTGCGTTTGTCCGGGCGGAGCAGCACACCAGCCTGTTCGCGGTCCGCTTCAACCTGGCGGAGCTCCGGTTGGAGGGCACACCCGTTCCCATCGGCGATGGACGCTCTTCGGTGGCTTCGTTCAGTCTGTCGCCCGATGACACCAGGATCGCCTACGACACTATGGGCGATCACCAGGAGGACATCTGGATTATGAACGCCGACGGTACCGGCCGGCGCCGCCTCACCAACGATCGCTTTTTCGATCGCGACCCCAGCTGGTCACCGGACGGCAAGGAGATTGCCTTCTTTTCGGATCGGGACGGCAAGACGAGCAACGTCTGGGCCATTCGGGCCGATGGTGGCGGCCTGCGGCGGTTGACCGACTTGGACCCTTCCTTGTCGGCCAACAGCATTGCTTGGTCCCACGACGGCGAGCGGCTGCTGGTGCTTCCCGAACCGCAGCATCCCGCCTGGATCCCAAGGAACGGAGTTTCCAGCCGTCTCACTCCGGTACCCGGACTCGAAGCTCTCGGGTGGTGCTATCTGGTGTCCTGGAACCCGCCGTTGCATCCAGCGGCCAGCGACAAATGGCTCATGATCGTGCGAGAAGGAGCGGCGAGCAGAGTCTGGACTTACACCATGACCACGGGCAAGGCCGAGCCCACGCCGATCTTCGGGGTCAGCCCGTTTTGGCTCCCGGGCCAGAGGCAATTTGTCTATTTCCGTCAGGGCAAGATATGGATCTACGATCTGGCCAGCCGGAAGGAGCGGGCCTTGCTTTCGCTGGCTCCTCATGACCCGTGGCAATTGCACGTCACCCGTGACGGCAGCCGAATCTATTTCAGCCAGACGTCTCGGGATGGCGAGATCTGGCTGGGCCGGATGGGCGAGTGACTTTTGCGCGTGGCATCGTGAGGTGCCGGGCGAAGCGGAAACAGCGGCCAAGGTGGGCGGCGAAGCTTCAAGAAGTAAAGCAAGACCAGCGAAAGGACCCCGGGCAGTGAAGCCCGGGGTCCTTTGACTATTTCGGAAGGGGAGGATCCTACCGGAACTGGAAGACGAGCCCCGCGGCGTTGATGGCCCAGATACTGGTGGCGTTGCCAATCACCACCTGCGCCATGGGTTGGTCGGCGCGCGACATCCGGTCGAAGCCCGTGCCGTTGTACCGATAAACTCCCTGGTCAATGCCGATGCCCCAGACCTCTCCCGTCGAGCTGACTGAGATATCGAGCAGGAGACCATTGGCGATCGTGGTGAGAGGTCCACCGTCCACACTGCGCTGGATCGCCCCACCCTGCCGCAGCACATAATACTCGGTTGCGTTGCGAACCGCCACCCGGAGAGCCGGGCCACCGCCCAACAGCCTCCAGGCTCCCGTTTGCGCGTCGCGCCGGTGGATGTTTCCGTCGGTGGCGACGGCCATCAGCGTGCCGTCGCTGGCGGCGGAGATCCAGGTGAAAGTGATACCCTCACCCGGCATCGGGATCTCCTGCCAGACGGTGTTGCACATAAAGAGTCGGCCGGGGATAGCGGCAAACACCCGATCGGCACTGGCCACGGCCGTCAGCGGCGCGGCGCCATTATCGAGCCGCCTCCAGGCGTCCCCGTTTCGGATGTAGATTTCCAGGTTGGCGTTGGAACCCATCAGTGTGCCGTCAGACCCAGCCGAAATCTGGGTGAGAATGCCGTCAATCGGCTGAAATGTCCTGGCGGGAGCCGGACCGGGGCCAGTACCCGGCGTAGCCGTCACCTCGAGTGCCGGGCTGGTGGCCGATCCCGCGTTGGCATTGGTATTCGCGAGCGGGTCCCCGTTGTCGTCCAGCGCGTTGAGGACTACGGCGGTGTTCGTATAGGTGCCCGCCGTGGCGCTAGCGGTAAGCACAATATTCCGCGCCACGGTGGCTGCGGGAGCGATCGGACCGGGAATGGTAAAAGCGATTTGTCCCGCAACATTGGGCGGGGCGAAGTTCACCGTCTTCACGCTCTCATCCGTGGCAAACGTACCCTGGGCGATAGGGTTGCCCCAGTTCGTCCGGTCGTTCGAAAGGAAGAACCGGTAGACGCCGGGCCATCCACCGGCGTTCTGCGGGCCACCCTGCACCGTGAAGCCGGTGAGGGCAGAAGGCCGGGCCAGGTCGATTTGAATCTCATACGGGAAGGTGGTCGCCGCCCCGATTGCCCCGCCCGCCTGCCAGTAGGTAT
>JAYVUQ010000779.1:0-2171 GCA_043787785.1 Bryobacteraceae bacterium | reverse complement strand
ACGCCTTCGCTTTCGGCAAGTCCGTAGACGGCTTTGGAGTCAGCGCGCCAGAGGGGGTTGGCGATGTTGCGGTCGAGCGTGGCGGCCAGGCGTTTGGAGGTGCCTCCGCCGAGCGGCACGGTGTAGAGGTGCTCGGTGTGGTGGGCGTTGCCTTTGTCTTCGAAGCCCAGGAAGGCGACTTGGGCACCGTCAGGAGAAATGACGGGCGAGCCCTCGGAGCCGGTAAGGGAGGTGAGGCGGCGGGGTTGGCCGTCAAGGGGCAGGACGTAGAGGTCTTCGGGGAAGAGTTCGCGATCGGCGGCGGGCTCGCGGCGGGCCGCGATGACGATGGCTTTGCCGTCGGGCGTCCAGGCGGGGATGCCGCTGACACTCAGACCGGCACGCGAGATCCGGTGAGGAGCGCCACCGTCGGCGGGCACGACGAACAGGTGCAACTCACCCTCCGCCACCAAGCCTTGACCCGGAGTGCCGTTGGCGCGCCAGCGGAGCTTGGTGACGACACTAGCGGGCGGGCCCCATTTGGCGCCGTCGGGAGCTTTCGGCAGGTTGGCTTTGAAGGCGGATTCGGCGGGTACGCGGGAGGTGTAGGCGAGAGAGCGGCCATCTGGGGACCAGGCGAAGTCAGTCGGCGAAGGATCAGCTTGGGTGACCCGGGCTTCGTTGCGGCCGTCCAGCCACCGGACATGGATCTGGCGCGAGCCGCCGCGGTTACTGAGGTACGCCACGCGGTCGCCGTCGGGTGAGATGCGCGGCGAAGTATCGCTGTAGTCGCCCGTGGTGAGAGGGCGGTTCTCCCCATGGATGGTGACGATCCAGAGGTTGGAGTAGGAGGAATCGGTCTTCGGGTCGTTCCAGGAGAGCGAGTAGATCACGGCTCCGCCGCCGGGGTTGATGGCCGGCGAGGACGGGGTGCGCCATTGCCAGTAAGTATTCGTGGTGATTTGGGCAGAGAGAGGTAGGCAGTGAGGTAGGCAGAGGAGCAGAGTGAGCCAGCGCATGAAGTTCAGTATGGCGCACACGGGGGATGGGTGCCCTCGGTCAAAGTCCGAAAACGTAAAGCACACGATCAGCGGCGATGGCCACGCGCTGTTGGCCGTTCACTAGAAACGAGATCGGATTGGCGGTGATACGGCTGCCGGTTTGGAAGTCCCAGGCCGGTTGGCCGGTGGCGGCATCCAGGGCGAAGAAGTTGCCCTCGTTGGTGCCGGAGAAGACCAGACCGCCGGCGGTCGCCATCACGCCGGCCCAGGGCGGGGTGCGCGGTCGAGCGCACTCAGGCCTACAAAGAGACCATAGCCTTCCACGCCCCTGATGGACTTGAGCTCCAACGTAGCCGCTCCGGCCGGGAGGATTAGGACAAGTAACCATAAACGCAGCAAGCGCATGACCCTTTATGCTAGCAGCGGCCTTGTGATCCTTACGGCCAGGTTGGCGCGCGACGGGCGAGGGCATGGGCGGTTCAATGCAGCCCGTGGCCTGCAGCGACTGCGCGGGCGATCCAGCCAATACCGAGTTCACGCAGTCCGCGCCCAATCTGGGTCTGGCGGTCGGCGGCGCGGCGATCCTGGGCGCTCTCGCCCACGCGCGGTGCCACGCTGAACACGGAGTCGCGGTCCGTGGAGACATCCACCATGCGTCGATTCTTTTCGAGATACTCCCACAGCACGGCCATGTTGTACGGCGTCGCATCGCGCTCCACGAAGCGCCCCCAACTCCAACTGGTGGCGGCGTCGATGAACCGGACCCGATAGCGCACGAGTCCGCGACCTTCCAGCCAGTCGTGCTCCGCCGTGGCCCCAGCAGGGGATGTTGTCCACGCGGCGGCCCCGGCAGTTCGTCAGATTGGAATGGGAAGAACTCAAACGGTCAAAAGCACTAGCGCAGTTTCTTAGCCTTCAAGTACTCAATCAAGGCCGCTGGATCGTCGCTGATGATGGCGTCGGAGCCGGCTGATACGAGTTGGTCCCAGTCGGCGGGGGTGTTGGCGGTCCAGGGGACCACTTGTAAGCCCGCATCGTGGGCGGCCTTTACCTTTTCGGGGGTGACGAGTTTGTACTGGGGGGAGACGATGGTGGCTCCGGCCTCGCGGGCGGAGGCGACAAAGTCCTGTGGGGCGAAGGCGAGCAGGACCGACAACCGGACGTCCGGCGCTAAGCGCTTCATGGCTTTTA
>JAYVUQ010000778.1:0-3967 GCA_043787785.1 Bryobacteraceae bacterium | reverse complement strand
CGGAGCCATCGTTGGGCGCTGGTGCATGGCGATTTTAGCCCGAAGAATGTGATGGCGGGTTCGGGGGTGGCGATGGTGCTCGATTGGGAGTGCGTGCATTGGGGGGACCCGGCTTTTGACACAGGTTTTATCTTGAATCATCTATTGCTGAAGAGCTTTCACCGGCCGCAGGATCGACCGCTGTTGGCGCGGGCGGCAGGGGCCTATTTGGAGGCCGTGTCCGCGGTACCGTTTGCGGACACGATGGTGCATTTACCGCTGTTGCTGTTGTGCCGGGTGGACGGGAAGAGTCCGGTGGAGTACATTTCGCGGGATGAGGTGCGGGAGGCGATCCGGCGGTATGCACGATCGTTGTTGGCGGAACCGGCGGGCACGGTGGACGAGTTGTTTGAAAGGCTGCGATGAAGATTACGGCGATATCCGCTTGGGAGATTTTGGATTCGCGTGGCCGTCCGACGGTGGCGGCGAGCTGTGAGTTGGCGGATGGTACGCGGGTGCAGGCGCATGCGCCGAGTGGGGCTTCGACGGGCAAGCATGAGGCGCATGAACTGCGCGATGGCGATCCGGCTTGGTATACGGGCAAGGGCGTGGGCCGGGCGGTAGCGCATGTGAATGGCGAGTTGCGGTCGGCGGTGTTGGGGCTTGACTCGCGGGAACAGGCTATGCTCGATGCGCGGCTTTGTGCGGTGGACGGGACGCCGGAGAAGAGTCGTTTGGGGGCGAATGCCCTGTTGGCGGTGTCTTGCGCGGTGGCGCGGGCGAGCGCGGTGTCGTTGCGCATGCCGCTGTGGCAGTACTTGCGGGGCAAGCGTGAGGCGAAGCTGCCGCTGCCGATGGTGAACATTCTCTCGGGCGGTTTGCATGCGGGCGGCAATATTGAGTTTCAGGATTTTCTGGTGCTGCCCGATGGCATCTCCGGCTACCGGCAGCAACTGGAGGCGATTGTGCGGGTGCATGCAGCGGCCAAGCAAGTGCTCGACGAGCGCGGGTTGGTGACGACGGGCGTGGCCGATGAGGGTGGTTGGGGGCCGCCGTTCGGGTCGAATGAGCAGGCGCTCGAGGTGCTGACCGAGGCGATCCGCAGGACGGGCTTGGGGCTGTCGATTGCCCTTGATGTGGCGAGTTCGCACTTTTATCGGGGAGGCCAGTATCACTTGGCGACAGAGGGCCGGGTGCTATCCGCAGAAGGTATGACCGATCTCTTGGCGGATTGGAGCGATCGCTATCCGATTCGCTCGGTGGAAGATGCGCTCGAGGAAGACGATTGGGAGGGTTGGCGGATGCTGACGGCGCGGCTGGGCAAGAAGCTCCAACTTGTGGGTGATGACTTTTTCACGACCAACGCGGCGCGCGTGGGGCGGGGCATTCGCGAAGGTTGCGCCAATGCGGTGCTGGTGAAGATGAACCAGATTGGTACGTTGACGGAGACATTGGCCGTGATTGACCAGGCGCGGGAAGCTGGCTACGGGGCGGTGATCTCGGCGCGTAGTGGCGAGACCGAAGATAGCTTTTTGGCCGACTTGGCGGTGGCGAGCGGGGCGGGGCAGATCAAGGTAGGGTCAATCACGCGGTCCGAGCGGTTGGCGAAGTATAACCGGCTATTGGAGATCGAGGGGTTTGAGTTTTCGTGAGTGGTCCAAGCGCTACACTAGAATTTCCAATGCGACTCGGAGTACTCGGACTAGGGTTTATGGGCGCCACCCACATACGCGCGCTCGACGGAATTGAAGGCGTGACGCTGGCGGCGATCTCCAGTTCTGACCCCATGAAGCTAGGGGGCGATTTGAGCTTGGTAGGCGGCAATCTCGGTGCGGGCTTTGCCCGGCTCGACTTTAGCCGCGTGGCCAAGCACGCGCGCTGGGAAGCGATTCTGGAAGACCCCGCTATTGACGCGGTGGACATCTGCCTGCCCACGCATCTGCATGCCCCGGCCACCGCCGCTGCTTTGCGTGCCGGTAAGCACGTGCTTGTCGAAAAGCCCATGGCACTCGACTTTGAGACGGCGGAGAGTCTGGTGGCGTTGGCCAGGAAACAAGGCAAGATCCTGATGGCCGCTCAGGTATTGCGCTTCTTCCCCATGTACCGTCAAATGGCCGATCTGGTGCGTTCTGGCAGCCTGGGCGCCGTCCGTGCCGCCACCTTTCGCCGCCGCTGTGCGGCACCTCTTTGGGCGGCCTGGATGCAGGATAAGCAACTCAGCGGTGGCGGTGTTTTTGACCTTCTGATCCACGATGTGGATATGGCCTTGCACCTGTTCGGCATGCCGGCGGCGGTCTCCGCCACCGGCCGCGAGGCCTTAAACGAATACGTCGACACCATCGACGCGCAGCTTTACTATGAGGGCTTGGATAGTGTGACGGTGGCGGGTGGGTGGCACCACGGAGCTTTCCCGTTCTCGATGGAATACACCATCGTGGCCGATGGCGGCACGATTGAGTACAGCTCGACGTCGGGCAACGATCCGCAGGTTTACCGGCCAGGGCAGGAACCGGAGTCGCTGACGCCGGAGGCGTTGGTGGATGGCTATCAGGAAGAGATCCGCTATTTTGTGGAATGTTGGGCGAAGGGCACGGAGCCGGTGTATTGTTCGCCGGCCGAGTCCTCCGCGGCGGTGAAGGTGGCGCGCTTGATGTCAGAAGCGCGAACGAAAAAAGGAGAGAAATGTCGACTTTAAAACCTCTGGAACCCGGAGTGATGTTCTGGGCGGCGGCGAACCCGGGCGAAGTGATTCGTGGCGTGAAAGCTTTGGGTGTGCGCTCCGGCCAATTGGGGGTGGGCGGCGATTACCTGCTGGATGGCGCGGCGCCGCTGTGGAAGTACGCCTGCGAGAGCGAGGACTTCACCATCGTGACGGTCTTTGGCGCCTACACCGGCGAGGACTACGCCGATATCCCAACCGTGGAACGGACCGTGGGCTTCATCCCGGAGCCGACCCGGGCCGAGCGTGAGGCGCGGACGCTGGCACTTTCCGACTTTGCGGCGAAGCTGGGCGTGAAGTCGATTGCCGCGCATGTCGGCTTTGTGCCGCACGACCAGTCGCACCCGAATTACATCGCCGTGCGCGACCTGGTGCGGCGGATTTGCGACCATGCGCAACGGCATGGCCAGAGCTTTGCCTTGGAGACTGGCCAAGAGCCGGCCGAGACCTTGCTGGCGTTTTTCAAAGACGTCGACCGGGCCAACCTGGGAATTAACTTTGACCCCGCCAATATGATCCTTTACGGCACGGGCGACCCGATTGAGGCGCTGGGCGTGCTGGGCCATCAAGTGATTTCGGTGCATGCGAAAGATGGGGTATGGCCAGACAAGAATGTACCGGGCTCGTTGGGCCACGAAAAGCCGCTGGGAGCGGGCGACGTCGGCATTCCGGCCTTCGTTGCGAAGCTGAAAGAGATTGGCTATCAAGGCAGCGTCAACGTTGAGCGTGAGGGCACCCATCCAGAGGTGTGGCGGCACGACGTGGCGGCGGCGGTGGAGTTGTTGAAAAGTCTGATCTAGAGTCTAATGCTCGTCACTTGAGAGGGAGAAAGTCTACCAGTCGAGCCGCTACCGAAGGGAGCGGGCCAAAGCAATTGTAGGGCCATATAAGTATTGTGGCTCGCCTCCTTCGGTCGGGGCTTGAATCGCTTAAGACGGGCAAAGCGCCAGAAAGCCAGCCACTGGGCCGGCTTTCTGGTAACAATTTGTGTATCTAACGTGGCGAGCTAATGGGCGTCAGCGGTGCCCTTACCATTCGGTAAGGAAGGGGACGACGGCACCTTGCCGCGTCGGCGGGCTTCAGAGAGCCACGATGGTGGCCGTCCACGGCGGCGGCCGCGATTTTCTACCAGACGTTCCAAGGTGAGGATCGCCTCTTCGATTTGTTCGCGTTCTTTGCGCAATTCTTCCAGGATTTTCGTAACGTCCACAACAGCCTCCAGTTGACGCATTGGACCTTCATTTCCCCAGTCGTTTACACGCGAGGTTC
>JAYVUQ010000777.1:0-2936 GCA_043787785.1 Bryobacteraceae bacterium | reverse complement strand
GCCTACGACCGTATCAAACTGCGCCTCGAGAGCGAAGCCCCCGTGCAACTCTTCGGCCACGAGTTCTGCGTTCGGATCGTCGAAGTGGGCGAAGGCGTGCAGCACTTTCGCGTCGGCGACCGCGTGGCGGCCCGCGCCAAGCTGCCTTGCGAAACGTGTCCACTCTGCACCTCCGGCCGGGGTCACCTTTGCCGTCAAGGCCCGATTATTGGCTTCCAGTTGCCAGGCTGTTTTGCTGAATACGGCATCCTGCCAGAGATCGCCCTCACTTTAGTTGACGACCGTATCAGCGACAACGAGGCCGCCTGCTTGCAGTCCTTAAGCGACAGCGTCGCGGCTGTCGAAACCGCCCAAATCCAGATCGGCGACTCGGTCGCCATCCTGGGCCAAGGCAGCATGGGCCTCGAATGCATGCAGATCGCCCGCAACTCCGGCGCCGGCCGCATCATCACGGTCGACGTGCGCGACGAAGCCTGCGCCATGTCGCTCGAGCTGGGCGCCGACGTCGCCCTCAACGCTAACCAGCAGGACCCCGTCGAAGCGATCCGCGCCCTCACCGGCGGCAACGGCGCCGACATTGTCTTTGAATGCGCCGGCGGCAGTCCCCGCCAAGGCCTGGCTGGGGTCAAAAGCGTCGCCCAAGCCGTCCACGCTGTCAGGTCGGGCGGCAAGATCATTGGCGTCTCCTGGTTTGGCTCATCCTTCGAGCTGGATGTCGACTTACTCCGTGAACGTAGCCTCCGCTACCTATTCCCCGATATCAGCACGCTGGAGCACTTACAGCACACCGTAAATCTGGTCGCCTCCGGGCGCGTGCGGTTGCAGCCCATGATCACCCACGTTTTGGATGGGATTGAACAAGTCCCCAAGTCTTTTGAGATAACTGCAAATAAGGGTAAGTACAAGGCTATCAATCCGGCCCAAGTCAGGATGGCGGTATGAAAAAGAAATTACTCACTTACGGCACCGGCCCGGTCTCCGATGCCCTCGGCAAAAAAGGCGCGATGGACCACGCCATGCGGCCATGGTCCTCGCAACCCCGCATGTCCGGGCCCGCCTTCACCGTCCGCGTCCACACCGCCGACATCCTCATGGTCAGCAAAGCCCTCTCCGAATGCCCCGCCGGCGCGGTGCTTGTCATCGATGGCCACGGCGAACTGGACACCGCTCTCTGGGGCGGCCTCACCACCGCCCAGGCGTACCGCAAAGGCTTAGCCGGCATCGTCGTTCACGGCGCCATTCGCGATCTTGCCGATATCCGCAAGAGTAAGTTGCCCGTCTTCGCCCGCGCCGTGGTCCCCAATGCCGGTGGCGCCGAGTATGCCGGCGACTTACAAGTCCCGGTATCCTGCGGCGGCCAAGTAGTAAATCCCGGCGACTGGCTAGTTGGCGACGACGACGGTGTCGTGGTTATACCGCAAGCCCAACTCGACGCCGTCGTCCTCCAAGCCGGTAAGATCGTCGCAGCCGAAAAGCGCATCGCAAAAGCCATCCGCTCCGGCGCCGACCTCGCCCAGTTACTCCGCATCGACGAGTTACTCGAAGCCAAGCGCCAACAAATCTTCGTTCCCCAACTGCGCGCAAAATAAGCCGAGCACCCGCCCGGCACCTCACGCCAGCCCCAGCCGGATCAAACCCAACTCGTCAACGGTGACGGCCAACCCAGTGCCCGCCACAACCTGGTAGTCCTGGGCATTCCAAGGCGCCTTCATCACCTCGTCTTCGCGTGATGATCGCATCCCCTAGCCCCCGGTGCCAACCGGGGGGTGCGATCGACAAAACACTTCATCCCACAGGTACTATGACCGCTTTAGGTAGGCGGTTGAAATAGTGGATTTCCAAAATCGACATCGTCGGGCGAGCGGGGCCAACGGCTCCGCTGTTTTACCGTTATATAAACCAAGCTATGTGCGTAGAAAATGTCCCCGGCGATCCCCAGTGCCGGTCTCCAGGTAGCCCGCAGTGCCAGACGCTTTTTTAAAACGGAGCAGGAAATGATGGGGCGTCAACGCTCCCACTTGGCGGCCGGACGTGGAGGACAGCCGCGCGAAAAGCCATTCCCATTAGGTTCTGTCGCAGGCCCCCAGGTTGCCCCCAGTTGGCCGATACGTCAAAGACCAGTTACAATAATGGGTATCCTGATGGGAAGTTCTATTGGCCCCCTGAGTCTAGCCCTTTTCGGCCTTGCCTCCTCCCTCTCCGCCCAATCTTTCGCCGCTCCGGCCAAGCCGGATCCAGCCAAAGAATTGCTTGAGCGTTACTGGGAACGAGAGAAGGCGCGGGAGCCATTGGTGAACGTGGCCATGGACTGCGAGATCGAAGCCACTGTCCCCAAGTGGAAGAAATCAAGCAAGATGACTGCCTTGCGCATGATTTCAAAGATCGGACGCATCACCTACCAGAAGCTCACCTTCTCTGGCGATGACCAGGTAAAGCGGGACGTCATAGCCCGATTTCTGACGGCCGAAACCGAGGCTCATGCCCAAACTGGCGACATTTCGCTCACCCCCGCTAACTACAAGTTCAACTACAAAGGCCGCCTGGAACAGGACGGCAAGGTGGCCTTTATCTTCCAGCTCAGCCCACGCCAAAAGCGGCTGGGCCTGTTTAAGGGTGACCTTTGGGTCGATGGAGAGACGGGTTTGCCGCTGCGCGAGTCCGGCCGGTTGGTGAAGAATCCATCGGTTTTTTTCAAGAAGACAGAGTTTACACGGAAATACGAAATTCGCAACGGCGAAGCTTACCTCTCGGAATGGCAAAGCCAGATCGAAGCGCGCGTGCTGGGGCGCGTGGAGATGGCGGTGAAGTATTCAAACTACCAACAACCGGCGCCGGAAGCCGACGTCGCCACCACTCCCTGAGGCTTTCTTTGACCCCGGTTTCGCCGCTTCCGCGCATCCTCTGTTGTAGACAGTCCAAGCGGAGGAGAAGGCCTT
>JAYVUQ010000776.1:0-5097 GCA_043787785.1 Bryobacteraceae bacterium | reverse complement strand
AGCGCTATGCCCCCCAAGTCGGCCGATTCCAGTTTACGCTTGCCGCGTTCGACCCAGTCGCGGGGTCGTCTCAATTCAGCGTGCCCTGGATGGCAGTTTCCGCCGGAATATGGGACTACACCCCGGCGGCCACCGGGGACTTTACCTTCACCGCTCCCACGTCGATCACCGCCGCCTACAACCAAGCCGCCACCTTCACCGGCACGCTAACCCCCGTTGGCGGCGCACCGGGATTGGTCTCGCTTAGTACTTCGGAACCCGGAGTGGTGATAACACCTGCATCAATAGCTATAAACGACTTGACCGCTCGAACCGTCACGATCAGCGCTCCCCCGCGGATAGCGCCCTATTTAATCACGCTATCGGCTCAGGCTGGAGGCATTCCAGCCAAGATGCGAACCGTCAGCGTGGGAATCACACCGCCTTTGCCGACATTCGATATCACATATTCTGGTCGCGGGCTAGTTCTGAACGCCGGTGACAGCGGTCAGATCGACGTGACCGTCCATCCCGCTAATGGGTTTACTGGACGCGTTACGTTGTCCAGCTCGAATGCTGGCTTTAGCGTCACGCCGTTGAACATCGACATCAACAGTCCGGGAACCAGCGTCAGCGGTACCCTCTCCGTCGGCGTAGCACGGGGAACGATGGCAGCGCAGACGAGCATCAACCTGCAAGCGCAGTCCGCCAGCCTCATCCGCTCCGTTACTATTCCCTTCCAGATTACAGGCGATCCAGATCTATACGTTTACTTTTACCAATCAGCGAGCGAGATCACGGCCGGGCAAACCGCTACCTACTCCGGGTGGTACAACGTCGACCGTGCCTATAGTGGGTTGGTAGAGATCCAACTTCTTGGGTTACCACCGGGCGCGGACTACACGCCGAAAAGCTTTTTTCAAACTCACTTGCCGGGTCAAACGTACAACTTCGGTATTTTCATAACTACCCAGACCGGAAATCCTGGCTCTTTCGTCCTTAGCAGTTTCATCAAAGCTGGTAGGCGCCCATCTTCCGGTGGAGGCCTGATACTAAAGACTCTGGCCGTCGGGCAGCCGTCTTTCTCCTTATCGGTAAGTTCTAGCACCCCATCGGCGCGTGCAGGAACCACGGCCGCTCTTTCCCTGCAAGGTCAATCCGCCAATGGTCTAGCGGGAACGCCAAACATTACCATCCAATCTACGCTTCCGAGCGGTGTCGCGTTTGAAATGCCGCAGCCGCTCGTGCTGCAAGGCAACACTACTTCGAGTGTATCCCTCCGGATTACGATCCCGGAGCGGGCCTTCGGTCGACACCAGGTCGTCATTCGCGGAGAAACGAACGGTGTCCTGTCCTCTACGGTGGCTCTGATTGACGTCCAACCCAAAGTTCCCACCTGTCCGCTGGAGCAACTTGTACAATGAAATCTTTCTACCCGATACGCCTTTGCCTCGCGATGGCAGCGTTAGCTTGTCCGATCATGGCCCAAACTCTTCGGGAAGTCCCGCGCATCGGACACGAAGTGCCGGACGCCGTGATTCAGGAAGCGTTGCTGAGACAACTCGCCGTCAGCGGCAATTCTGAGTCGACTGCGAACGCGCTCACCCAGGTGCGCCGTCCCGTCATCAGCAACTCGGCCCGTGGTGTCCTCACGGCCATTGAAAAGCACGACGACCGGGCTCGCATCCTGATTTTGGAGTATCGAGCTATCAAAGAGGCTGACGAGGCTTTGCGCCAGCGTGCCCGGTATGTCGCTGAACTCCAGCGGCTTCAGCGAGGCCGGGATGAGGAGGTCATCGCGGGCTTTACCAAGTTAAAGACGCGACTCACTTCGTTGGAACGTGCGGACCTCGATAGGACCATCGCGCGAATCCGCAGTAAAGCTTTTCGCCAGCCAGCCCCAACTGAGCCCGCACGCAATCGCCCGGAGGTACGTCAATGAGAATATTGTTACGTCTGATATGCTTGACTTTTCTTGGCGGCTTGAACCTTCAAGCGCAGTGGGTCTACGGGTATAGTATCGTCAGGCCTGACGCGACGGGAACGAAGTACCTTGGCTTGGCCGAGACCGCTGTGGACTACGTGGCGCTTTTGAACTACTCTCCTAGAGTGAACGCTAGTTTTCTGAGAGGCGGCGTGGTGCTTCAACAAAAAAGTGCGAACTATAACGTCTCCGACGGCATTTTCTTCTACGCTAGTGTATCTTTTGAAACGCCTTTCTCGCCAAATTCAGAATACGAGGTCCAAGCTAGCCACTCGGTTCGCGCCACTCAGTACTACGTGGTGGGAGGTCAAGGTGGCTATTGGGATCCGGGAGGGTTTTCTCAGTTCGGCTGCGGGAATTGTACCGGCCAGGGGGGCATTTCGTTTCCATTTGGCGGGGCTGAAACGGTGATTCTGGTTCAGACCGATATCAACCTGGGCAGCACTCTCGACGCGTTTCTGGGCCTTGCACCGGTTCTATGTGAGGTGGCTCCGTCTGAGATCGAGCAGGGCGAAGCTGGGCGTCTCCGGGTGCTGGGCTACTTTTTCGACGATCTGGATGGCTCCCCCGCTCAGTTGTCGGCGACAGGGGGCATTGGATTCACCAATACAACCGCCAACGATTTCTTTAATGAGCTGGAATCCGACTACGCCGTCGTGTCAAACGCGCCGCCTGGTTCCCAAAGTCTGGTGGCAACTACTCGATACGGAGTCAGCCGTCCCCTGCAAATCCGGGTAGTGGCTCCGCGAGGTGTTCAGTTATCGATCAAGTCCAACGGCCAGACAGTCTCCTCGAATCAATGCGCGTATATCACCGAGGAACCCGCGATGCCGAATCTTGAAGCGAGTCTATTGAACGGACCGGCGTCTGGTACCGTCTCTTGGTACGCGCAAATCCAGTTCACTTACCTGAGCAGCAGCCGGACCGAAACTCAGCGCCCCGAGTTTCGACGCGTGCTGGACGCGGGGCAAGCGTGGAATCTAGGAGCCGAACTCGGAAACCTGATCTACGGGGGCACGGCGACGATAACAGCGACCAGTGCTAGTGGCACATTCCAATCCCTCGTCTGTATTCGTGGCCGCAACCCACCACGGAATGCGATTTTGGACCATGTCTCGGCGATGTCGCCAGTTCCGCGCTGGTACTTCCCTCGTCACATCTATGTGGAAAGTTCATTTAAACATTTCAAGGCTGACGGCTTTCCGTCGATCGGCACGCCGTCTGGCTACGGCCTTTCTCAAGTCGATCCTGTCGATTCCCCACAGGATCTTTGGAACTGGAGGCAGAATCTAAACACCGGTGGAGGACGGGCCGAACTGTTCCGGGTGGCTGCGGCGAACTATTGGCTACAGGCCGTCAATCGCTGGACTGGCTCGCTTCTAGCGAACCCAATGTTGCCGAGCATGCCCGACCGCTTTGAAGGTACCTGCTCGTTCTCTCTAACCCCCAACGGAGCACAGTATTCGTTCGCCGATGCGCTGGCAATTCAAGCCTATAATACCGGACTTGCTTGGTTCAGCAACCCAAATAGCACCGTGCCTTACGTCGCGTACCACATTTTGGGGGACCCCCGACTCTCTAACTCCATCCGCAGGTGGAACCTTTCGAATTGGACCAATGCGAGGCTGAATAATGGACAACAGTTGAAAAATTGTTACGTCAAGAAGCACTGCTATATCGGCTATCCGGCGTCCTCGCCGCCGGTCTCACTCACCATATTTCAAGGTGACCCCGGATTTCAAAATCCCGGGGCCGCTTGTGATGCTCGGGGAAATCAATGAATACCAAACTTCTTGGATTGGCCTGCCTGTTTTCTTTGGCCGTGAGATCTCAGCCGCCAGACTTCAGCGAGATCCGCTTGGTAGGAGTTAGCGCGAGGGGACTACGGACCATCCGGCCCAATAAGGGGAAAGCGAAGATTGTGGATGAGTTCGTAGCCAACGAAGTCGGAGCGGCTATCGGAGGAAGCGCGGGCTACGCGGCCTATGACTGGGAGAAGGGCGTGCTGTTCATGGTGGCACCGCCGTTTGGGGATCCCAAATGGGTTCATTGGATAGACCGTCGCGAACCCGACAGGCAAATGCGAACCTTGATTCCGGTGTTGCCTAACCAACTGGCAGTAGATCCATTTCTTGTTCGCAGCGGGCCTGATGAAAAGCTCTTTTTGATGCAGTACGTCGAAGTCCCGATAAAGATGGACGGCTCGTCGCCCCGGGTGTTGCGGCCAATATTGCGAATCGACACTAACGGGGCCTCCGCGATTGACCCACTTAAGGAGACTCGCCCTTTGTCAACGTTGTCAAAGCTAATTACGTTTGGAGACCCAGGTGGCTATGGCGGAACGATGAACGACTTGATGATCGACGGGCCGATCCGGGGTGGTAAGTTTATCGGACCGCTGGCCTTACCTCTTGAAGCCCCCACGCTTGCATTTCCCGATCCGAAAGGCACGCACTTTATCGTCGATTTGATAGATTCTCGGTCGATCATGCTGGCAGTGGCTGGCGAAGGGCGCATAATCTACGATACGCGAACGAAAAAGCGCGCCCAGCCAAGGGGAATTGACGGCATTCATGCGCGGCCGATCCGGAGTTATGGCAATTGGCTCGGAGCGGCGCTTCATGACTATGTGGAGTTCGACAAGGGCCCCGAGCCGGATGACTCGATGGAAGCCATCCAGAAATATATGGGGATGAAAGCCAAGAAGCAGCTTTGGCTGTACGAAGTCGCCACTGGTATAGAAACCATCTTTCCCGTCTCGCACCGGGATAGTGAGGTGCTATTGGTCACGCCCGATGGGCGAGTCGTGTTCCGGGAGAACGATCGCGTCTACGGAGCCAAGATCGTCGGCCCGGTCATCCAGCAGAAGACTCTCCTGTGCCAGGATCCCTGGATCCCCTTCGTCCATTGGGCAATTGAGGGCCAAGCGGCTAAAACCAATTGAGGCACCGAGGCGTGCCTGGCACCGAGGCGTGCCTCACCGACCCATGCCTGGCACCGACCCATGCCTGGCACCGACCCATGCCTGGCACGACCTAAGAAAAGACCGCACAGGGCCGTAGAGAAATAGGATACCCGCAAATGGGCCAAGCGGGAGCAATGGGGGCGATCAGGCCACCTACATCGACGCAAAA
>JAYVUQ010000775.1:0-2619 GCA_043787785.1 Bryobacteraceae bacterium | reverse complement strand
TCCTGCAGCACGACGTAGTCCCATTTCTCGTTCCAGAGCGCACGGAGTTCAGGGTGGAGTTCAAGTTCCATCAACGTGGCGCCGCCCCGGGTGAACGCGCGGACTTCGATTTCCTGGCCAGCCGCCTGGGCCAACTCCTCCACTAAGCTGGGCAGGCTGTGGTAGTAGGTATAGCTATTGCCGATGAACAGGACCCGCGTGGGTGCCGCGGCCAAAGCGCTAGCCGAGAGAAAGAAGATGAGAAGTCGGAGCACAGTAGCCCTATTATACCGCTGCAGGATTATACTGCTGACCGCTGCAGCCCGTTTCTCTATTTGCGGTCGAGCGCCTTCTTCATCGAATGGTCCACTTTTTGGAAACCGGCGGGCACGTCGAGCTTACTGGCCGGAACGGCGAAACTAGAGTAGTTGGTTGATTCGGACTGGGTCTCCATCATGATGGAGTCGTCGACTTTGGCGGCGGGCGCGCCGGATTCTTCGGCCTTGGGCGTGTCTTTCTTGCGCCGCATCCCCATGATGCCCCCGGCAGCCATACCGGCGAGTCCACCGCCAAATCGGGGCTTGTCGTTATTTTCGGCGGCACCGGCGTTGCCGGAATTTCCACCGCCCATCATGCCGGCCATGGCGCTGGTGCCTTTGACGCGGGTGATGGTCATGACGGGGGTGCCGTCGAGCTTGGCCATCTCTTCGGCCATCTTCTTCATGCCTTCGGCGGAGCCGCGCTGCTGCATGAGCAGGGGGTTCATGTTGGGCGTGAAGTTCATTCTCTTGCCCATACGCAGATAGAAGGCCTGCACTTCGTCGTAGCCGGGGATCTTGGCGGTCATCCACATGGAGGTTTCAATCTCGGACATTCCGACGGGTGGCGCGCCGGCTTCAGCCTGGGCCGACATGGCGAGTTGCATGATGTATTCGCGGGTGTCGAGACCGCTGATGGACTTGGTTTGGCCCGTACGCTTGACGGAGACCTTCATGTCCATTTGCGGGACGGGCTCGTTCTTGTGCTTGGCCATCGCTTCTTGCATGCGGGCGGCCATTTTTTCCATAGCTTCACGCATCTCGGCGAAGGTGATGGTGGCGTAGGTCTTTTTCTCGAGGTTCACCTCGGTCATAGTTTCGCTAGCGAGATCAATGATAGACATGGACTCCGGAAAGACGTGGGCGAGGCGATCGCCCTTGAGGTAAACGTAGCTGGTTTTGGGCTCCAGCGCTTTACCGGCGCCGGGGATGAAGCGCATCATCTTCGTGAGGCTGCCGCCGGTAATCTTGGTGGTTTCCTGATAGCTGAAGTCAGCCTGCAAGGGGGCGAGGGTAAGGGTGGCGATGGCCAGCGTTTTCAAATTCATAAGCTTGCTCCTCCAGAAGTTTCGGCAGATTGGGGCCCCAGTGTTAGGTCCGATGTTAGGGCTTCCCTCACTCTACAACGGTATTTTAAGCCAGTGTTTCTCCCGGAGAAGTAAATTCGCTCATCCGGTGGTGGCGCGCGCGCGGGGGGCGGTAACAGGAGAGCGGGGTAGGACGATGTCAAACTCAGCTTCCAGGTGGGCCAGAAATTCGGGGGTACCCAGAGGCTGGCCGGCGCGGGTAGCGACGCGGATGGCGTCCACTTCGTGCTGGGCCTGGCGATAGAGCAGCGCCAAGCGCCATTCGCTAGGGGTGAAGCGGCGGGCGAACTCGTCCTGGTTGAGCAGATGGCTGCCTCGGTGAGGGCCGGTGTGGCGGGCGGCGGAGGACCAGGGGTAAAGCGTCGAGTCCTCCACCAGACCGGTGCGTAGGGGGTTCTGTTCGACGTAGCGCAAGGCCGAGCGGAGGTGGCGCTCGTCAACGAGGCAGGAATCGTAGCGATCGTGCCAGAAGCGTCCGCTGGATTCCTGGCGCCGGCGCATGCGCTGGCCGTAGTGGCCATTGAGGCAGCGCAGGCATTCGGCGACGGCGCGCGGGTACTTGCCGAGGGCAATCAAGTGGACATGGTTGGGCATGAGGGTGTAGCCCAGGATTTGCACTTGACGGTCTTCCGCATAGCCGGCCAGCAGGGCGAGGTAGGCTTGCCGGTCGTCGTCATGGCGAAAAATGGACTGTTCCTGGTGGCCGCGCTGGACGATGTGCATCCAGTAGCCGGGAGGGGCGAAACGCGCTTTACGGGGCATCACTAATAAGTCGATTTCGCGAGGCATTGTTCTCATAAATTCTTAGTCGCTGATGTGGGGTGACTGCCCCCCAATGCGGGTAGAAACAGTCTTGAGATGCAACGAAGAGAGGTATTAGGGCTGGATGGCGGGCGGCTTTGGCGGGGTCGCTGTGCTCACCCAAGGGATGGGCCTCGGAAAACGTGTTTGTAACCTCTCGCTACTGGCACCCAGCAGGGCTTGCGCGGCGCGAATCACGGACGGAGTTTATCGGAGGAGGCGCACGTATTCAGATTTCAAATAGCAGGTAGCTGCGCCCTTTACAGGATTTGCGGGAAGAGTTTTTCGGGCCGAACCCAAGAGTCCATAATGTTTCTTTTGATCGAGATCTCCGGGTTTGTTTTTCGATATTTTATTTTTTTGGGGTGTTAGTTGGGCTTGGGACCGGTGACCTTCGCTGAGAAGGGATTGCGCCAACCACTGTGTCGTCAACA
>JAYVUQ010000774.1:0-4166 GCA_043787785.1 Bryobacteraceae bacterium | reverse complement strand
CCCCAACGCTCCCCAGCTAACGCTGGCGGACCCTGGCGTGAACGCGGGCAACGGCCACATCGTCCAGTTGGGCCCATAAAACAGTTGCAAGTTGCGGGCTACCAGGTCGATGGCGATATAGGACAAAGCATCCCCGGCCGGATCGGTCTTTAAAAAGATGAGGAGATTGCTAATGGCCGAAGCACCGTTGGCTGAGGCGACGCGAATCGGAATGTTGATGGTTTGGCCGTCCGCGACATAGGAGGCGAGCGAGGTAGTCGGCTGTTGGCTGATGGCGGCAGCTTGGCTGATGCTGACTATTCGGGGCGTTGCTGCGTTGGCCGTGACCGAGAACGCGGCCGAGCGTGACACGCCGCTGGTGTTCGGTTCTGCCCGGAAGTCAAATCCGCTTAGAGCGGGCGAACCAACCACTTGCAGCCAACTTGCTCCGGCGGTGACGACGGGTACGGAAGCGGGAACACCCGTAACGGATGCGCGCGCCGCATAGGGGCCAGCGGGAATCGAAAATGACGCCGGAGTGACGGTCCAGGTGGGAGGGACCGAGGGTGCGTAATTCCAAGTACCAGCCGAAACCACCCACCACGGTTGACTGAATACGGTGGTGCCGGCGATGTTCGCAATTGCCCCGAGCGTAACGTGCAACAAGCCGGTGTAGGGAGTGTAAAGCTTTAGGGTAAGATCGAGCCGAAACTCGTTGCCCGTTGCCGCAGGATCGACAAAGGTATAGCCGGTGATCTCAATCTTCCCCGCGGCACCCCAGGTGACATTAGCGGAGCCGGGAACGAGAACCGGTGGCGGCCACATCGTCCAATTTTCCCCATCGAAGAGTTGCACTTCGCGGGTAATCGGGTTGATGTGAATCGTGGTGAGTGCCGCTGCGGCGGCAGGGTCCGTTTTGAGATAAACCAAAAGAGCGTTGATCGCAGAAGAGCCGGCGACGCAGTTGACACGAATCGGAATGGTTACGGTTTGTCCATCGGTGTTGTAGCTAGAAAGCGATGTAACTAGTTGTTGCCCTGAAGCGGCAATCGCAAAAAAGAAACCAAGAATTCCGTAAGAAGCGAGGCCTAGGGAACGGTTAGTGAGAGACATGGGTTAACCTATTTACTTCCGTTGACTAACCACAAACGAGAATTCATGCTGACTTGTAGCGCTAACGGTGAAGCCATCGCTTGAACCCAACCGGGCAACGGCGTTTCCGGCGGCGGATTGCAAGGTGACATCCGCGCTTGCTGTTTCGAGCCGGTAAGTCTGCCCTTGGGACACGGCCAATTCGTAGGTTTGCGAGCCGACGTCGCTGCGGACAAGCACCGGGGAGAAACGAATCCCAGCGCCGTTGGTGAGGGAAAGCCAGAGGCTGGGTGCCTTTAGATCGAGGACAGCTTTCTGGAGATGTTGCTGCGGGTCGAGTATGCGGATGCGAATTACGGTGGTTGGTTGAACGGTGACGAGGGGAGCGCGAGCAGTTTGACCGGCTGCGACATCGACCTCCTGAGCGCGGGAGGCCCAGATACATGGGTCCTGGAGGTCTTTGCCTGGAGCCGGCACGCACAGAACATACCTACCCACGGGCATACCCGAGATGGAATAAGTTCCGTCAGCCGAAGTAATGCCACCAAAGGACTGAAGCGGTCGTGAGCCCTGACGGTGGGCTACGACGTTTACTCTTCCCATCCCATTTGAACCCGAGCGGACCGTTCCAGTAATGCCGCCCGTGGTTTGTGCGTAACCGGACACACAGCTATAAAAAACAAGCAGAAGGTAACTGGCGCTGTTTTGTCCAGAGCGATTTGAGAGATGCAGCATAAATTGTTCTTTTCCGTGTCTTACTTGGTAATTTGTCTTGAAAAGTTCCGAATATCAGAGCCTTGATTGTCGTCGAAAAAAGATCTTAATCGAGTACTGTTTTTTGACAGACCAGAATATGTAACCGGAATGCATGGCCGGTAATGGGTAACTTAGAGGAGATTAGTTCCGTGGAAAAAAAACGACAGTTTGCGGCGAACTGGCCAGTAAATCAACGCACGCGCGGAGGTATCTTGAAAATTCGGGGCACCGCCAGGCATCCCGGACTTAACCCAAATTCACTGGCGATCAACGACTTACTGGCGCGAAAATGCGGTGGACTTGCACTCCGCCGCATTTTTTCAGGCACCGGCGTCGGCGCTCCGGCGAACGCCATACCCATCCCGGCTACAGGTGGCGGCGCGATTTCACCGGGCTCAGGTGAGACTGGGGTTCAGCTTGAGTCCGTGCGACGCCCTCCGGGAGATCGGGGGCATCCCGCGGGCATCCTGGTTATGCTTTTTCGAGCAACTGGAGCGCAAGTATGGGGTCCAGTTGCACGCCAAGCCCCTGGGCCGTCCGCGCAAGCCGCCCCAGGCGGAAGCGGCGCTCACCGCGTCGGCGGTCATGAGCGCGTGAGGGGGCTAGATCGCCCGAAGAATGCGATGGGGTCAACCTCCACCGCATTTTTCATTCGCCTAACCATCATGTTACGTTAGCGTTAGGAGCTTCGGCGACCCAAACGCCGTATCGTGGCGCGTCGCCAACCGCAAGGCCGCAGCTTCGCGCCGGGTGAGTCTCCCCAGACTGTGTCCCCAGACTCTTTCGCCAATCTTCGGGGCTGGGCCAGTTTTGCGCAAACTCGCGCCGTGTCGAGCCACGCCTGTGCCCAACTGAGGGCTCGGTGCCAAACCCAGCCACACCGTAGGCGCGCACGCGCAGCACGGCATCAACCTCTCCGGTGGCAAAGTGCTTTCCGGCGCACGGCCAGACCATGTGTATATCTTGCGGCCTTAAGCCATCATCTTTTGGGCGAACACTAGGCTGCGCTCCAGGTCGAGGCGTTGCTGCAGTTTGAGCGCCGCTTGATACTCGGGTGGCGCCGCCGCGCCGCCGGGGATATCGGCCACCATCATGCCCCCCTCGTAGGGCCGCCCGTTCTTCACGAGCGTAGCGAAACGGGCAAAGTCGCTAGCCGGCAAGGTACGAAAGCTTTTCCATAGGTCGTCCTCTTGATAAGCGAGCACTTGAGGAGGGCGGCCCGTAATGATCTCGAGATGGAGTGGCGCGCGCGGTGCCACTTGCTGAATCTTGGCAAAGATCTCGCGGACCGGCATGGTGCCATCGCCGAGCGCCAACCACTGGAAGGCCGCGCCGCGCGGGTGCGCGTAAAGCGCTGAATCGCGCAGATGCGTCGAGACGATGTAGGGCGCCAGCACCTCCACGGTGAGCAATGGATCCTCCAGCACCCACAAGGGATTGCCGATGTCGAGGCAAGCGCCGACATGGTCCTTACCGGCATTCTCGATCAGGTGACGGGCCTCGCGCGCGGTAAGATCGCCGTGATTTTCAATCGCCACTTTCACCCCCAAATCCAGGGCCAGATTGCGCACGGCGCGGAGTCCCACTAATGGCGCCTCGAGGAGTTGCTCGACCGAATATTTGCCGCGCCGGTCGTTGATATTGCCCAGGTAACAGCGCATGGCGCTGGCGCCCAAGGCTTTGGCGACCCGCAGGCCTTTTGCCAGATAAGTGGCCGCGTCTTTTTCGGCTGGGCTCCAGCCAGTGGCCAGCGGACAGATGCTACCGATGCCGGCGTCGAGGTTGACACCTTTGGCCTGCGCTGCCACCTTCACTCGCTCCAGATAGGCCGGTTCCAAGCTTTCAAAATCACCGAGACTCGAAAGCTGGAGAGTGCGGGCACCGATGCGGGCCGCGTAGTCGACAAGCTCCAGGGCCTTCCAGCGATAGGCTCGCACCGAATAGGCATCGAGCCCAATCCGGGCTCCGGCATCCGCCTGAGCCGCGGCAAGCGCGGGCAGCGTGACAAAGGTACGGCGAGTCATCGTTCTATTTAATCAGAGCGCTGGCATGACTCGGTGCCTGGCATGAATCGGTGAGCATTGGCGGAGGCCCCAGTGTTCGACAGGAGGCGTTCGGAGGAGGCGAACGTATTCAAATTTTCAAAGAACTGGTAGCTGCGCCCTTTACAGGGTTTGCCGGAGGAGTTTTTCGGGCCGAACCCAAGAGTCCATAATGTTTCTTTTGATCGAGATCTCCGCGTTTGTTTTTCGATATTTTATTTTTTTGGGGTGTTAGTTGGGCTTGGGACCGGTGACCTTCGCTGAGAAGGGATTGCGCCAACCACTGTGTCGTCAACA
>JAYVUQ010000773.1:0-5983 GCA_043787785.1 Bryobacteraceae bacterium | reverse complement strand
AAGGGCCCAGCGCATAGTTATTGGTCCATCTCCTTTTGTACCTTGGCTAACTCCACCAGTAACACCTGTAACTGCCGCCGGTACTCGGCAACGGGCATGCTGGCTTTGTTGTACTTCAGTTGATCGATCCGCTGCTCCACGTCTTCCTTGAGCGCCAGTAACTTTTGCTTGCCCGGGTCCGCCGCTGCCCTCTGCGCGGCTCCGATGCGGAGTAACGGCGTGCGCGAAGCGACTAGGCCATGGCCATTATCGGCGCCCGGATTCCGCACGCCTTCGCCCTGCCCGGTATCTTCAAGTACGGCATGCTCCGTGGCAATGCGCTTGCTACGCTCGTAAAATTGCACCGTCTTCTGGTCGGCATAGCGGAAGGCTTCCATCGCCGTTACCGTCTCGTTCTTATCGGCGTCGGCACCCGGGTCGCGCAAGGCCTCCACCCAGAAGCGCGCGAATACCGTGGCGTTCCGTTCGGTACCGCTCTTCGTCGCCGCAATCACGACGCGATTTGGCTTTTGCAATGAGGCCACCGAAGCGCCGCTCGCCGACGTGCTGTTAATCACTAACTGCTTCCTGGCCTTCACCCGGTCCAGCAGCGCTGCCAGTTCCACGCCCGACATGTCCGCGCCCGGCAGGTTGATCTTATAGTCCACCCCATCGAACGTCCCATGGCCCACCAGAAACACCACCAGGTTGTCGTCGGCGGTGGCATCGGTGGCAATCTGCCCGAACGACTCCCGGATCTTGGCCTTGGTAGCCGAAGGGCCCAGTTGTAAGAAAGCCTTGGCCTCTGGAGTGCCGGAGACCAACTTATGCGCTTCCATGGCCAAGCCCGCGAAGCGCGTTTCGTACTCCGCCTCGCCTCCCAGGCCCGCCACTGTCACATAGTAAGTGGTGCTCCACAGATTCATACTGAGGCCGAATAGTAAACTCAGTCTCATACCACGCCCCATTTGCGCCGCAACATCCACTCGGTAGCGCGCAACAACAGGATCATCAGGAAGACAATCGGCAGATTCCACAAGTCCTTGGCTTCGCGAACCGTGATGCCTGCTTCGGAGTAGGAAATGTCCTTGGCCAGCTTGCTGGCGTCTCCGCGCGAATAATAGACGCCGCCGGTTTGGGCGGATAGTTTCTCGAGTAACTCGCGATTCTGTTCCGAACCAAAATTCTCTGCCACGCCATCCTCGCGACGGAAATTAAACAAGTCCGTGCCCAACTCTTCTTCACCGCGCTTGGCCACAATTTCGGCCACGTAGGCACCGGGCTTTTCCGCATCCCACATGGCCGCATATTGCCCCGCGGCCATCGGCTCGGGGCGCATCTCCACCAACTCAGAGCTACCATCCGGCAACAGGACGCGCGCCTGCACCTTGGCATCGGATACCGGCAGATAAGTCTTGTCCCGAACTTCGGCGCGAATCTGCACCTTGGTCTCGTCAGTGAGTACCTGCTTCGGGGTGGATGACAACACCCGGGGCGGCGAGGCAGTTACTAACCATCGGCATAGCTGTGCCCAAAAAACCTCATGCGACTTATCTTCCAGCGGTTGCACCATCTGCCAGCGCCAAGTGCCCGATGTCGCCAGAATGGCCGACCGGCCGCGACCGTAGTTCTGCGTGGCCAACAATGGCCAGCGCTTCCCGCCGGCGAGAAACTCCGCCAGCACCACCGCGCCCGGTTTCGCCGCCCCGGTCTCCTGATAATTCTCTACCTCTGGAAGCTGCTTCCAACGTTCCACATTGGCTTCAGGATTCTCAACCAGCCGTGCGATCAAACTATCCCGACCGCCTGCCGCTAAATACACCTTGGCCCGCTCCCGCTTGAAAGTATCGCGCCGATCGCTGATTGTCACCGGCACTAAGTCCAGCAAGCCAGACTTTCCCCAGCCTCCATCCGACAGCGCATTGCGTCCACCCAAGAAAAGCAAGCCGCCACCGCGGCGGTCTACGAATTGGCGGATCATCTCTTGCTGTGCCACCGTAAAATACCCAATTTCCACGCCCCCGATGATCAGCCCGTGATACTGGAATAAATCCTCTGCTTTATCCGGGAAGCCATTTTCCAATTCCTTCGGCTCCGCCACACCTTGCCGGTAAATCTTGTTCTGCGTCGTCCGCAGCATCGAAGTAATGGAAACCGTCTTATCTTCTTCGAGTGCGCGGCGAATGAATTTATATTCCCATTTGGGTTCGCCCTCAATGTAAAGAATCCGAGGCTTGGTTGCTTCCACGTTCACCAGGCGAGTAACTTGATTGTTCGCCCGATTCTCTTCGTTTTCGAGCGGCGCCACCCCGATCTGTAAGGCCTTCGGGCCTGCCGGTCCGGCATTGAACAAGATGCTCTCAGTTTGCGGTTCCCCGTCCGCTCTCAATACTATCGTTTGTTGGCCCAGTATCTTGGTGCCGTCGCGCAAAGTCAGGTTCACTTTGGTCTTGCTGTAGCCGCTGTGGCGCAAAGTTACTTGGGCCGTGATTCGGGAATCGGCCAGTGCTCGCGCCGGCACGTCGACGGCCATAATTTCCAAATCGTGGTCGTACTTCTCCCGGCCCAGCCCCACCGTATGCACCGGAATCCGTCGGCTGCGTACTTCCGATATTGTCGCTAAGTCGATGCCACCGGCATTGTCGCCACCATCACTGAGCAGCACGATGGCTCCCAGTGGCACACTGGCCGATTCGGCCGCCACGCCGCGTAAGGCATCGGAGATCCGCGTCGCCGTCTGCGTGGCTAAAATGTCGTCCGTCTTTTCGAGCCGCTCCAGAGACCGGCCCACCTTATACATGCGCACCTGAAACTGTTTCCTCAACTGCTCCAGTAACCCGGCGTTGAGGATTTCCTTGGCCGTTGCCGCGCGGGTTTTGCCGCCGCTCTCGTCGGCGATCGACATGCTCTTCGAGTCGTCAACCATCACGGCCACCACGTTCTGCTGTGACTTTAACGTCGCCACTAACAATGCCGGCTGCCACAGCAGGCTCAGCAGCAACACCGCCATCGCCGCTTGCAGAGCCCACAGGACGCCCGCATGCCAACCCTTCACCCGAATCTCAGTATTGCCGAGGTCTCGAAAATATGGCCAAGCCAGGGCAGCGGCGAGCGCCAAAGCCAGCAACGCCCACGCCCAGACCGGCCAGCCGCCAAGCAGCACAAATTGCCCTTTTTCGTAAACCCGGGATGGATAGCTGAATAGAAACTCGAACAAGTGGCCTCTTCGTCCTAATGGGTCATGGCGTACATAATGTAATTGATGCCAATCCGGTAAGCAAGCGATGCATAATGCTCCGGATAGCGTGGCATGTCGGCATGCTCCCAGGCATCGCCGATGTCCATGTTATGGCAAATACCCACCATCAGCCGCCCCTTGTCGTCAAATACTCCACGCCACTTAGCTTCGTAACCGTCTTGCTCGTAGGTGGTGCCCGAATAGAACATGACGATGCCGGGAATCTGGAAGCGCTCGTCCAGGTCATAGAGGACGTGGAAGATTGGCTCCTTGTTGGCCAAGTCCACCACGGGCCGGTCTGGAAACACCCGCGAGAGCGACGCGGTAAAGATTTCCCACTCGATGCTTCCGTGGAAATCGTCCACCATCAGAAAGCCGCCCTTCAGTAAGTACTCGCGCAGCTTGGCGGCTTGCTTCTCATTCAAATCCCAATGGCCTACCTCAACGCCATAGATCCAGGGATGATTGAAGATTTCGTCCGAGTCGAGGTCCACTACTTCTTCCACTGATCTTACATGGATGCGCGTCAGCCGCCGGACGCCTTGCACAAACTGACGATCCGCTTTGGGATAGTCCGTCGACCAACTACCGCGGACACCCCAATAGCCACTACCGCCGCGAAACGAAGGATAACGCAATCGGGAGAAGTGAAATTCCGTTTTCTCGTTGGCGTCGGGGGGCGTGATGACAGGCCCGTCTTCGTCGTCGAAACTGCGCCGACCCCGCTGGGCGTAGGTCACCGATATGGCCGCGAAGGCCAGCACAAGCGCGAAAATCCAAATTCGGGAGCGCATTCGCCTCACTTTTTCAGCCAGCCACCGGATATGCCTGAGAATATCACGGACTCCATGATGCTCAGACGCCCCCATCCCCGAAAGGTTTCCCCCACCGGGCGGCCCGTCCCGTTAAGTTATGTTGACTGCATTTCTAGAGGGGAACTTCCACCAGGGTCAGGATTTCCTGGATCACCCTTTTGGCCGTGTCGGCCGTGCGGCCCAAAGTGCCACGCGTATTCACCATCACCCGGTGCGCGAATACCGGAATGGCCAAACGCTTCACGTCGTCGGGCAAAGCATACTCACGCCCCTGCACCAGCGCCAGCGCCTGCGTGGCGCGGAACAGAGCCTGCGCGCCGCGCGGACTCACACCCAGCGCCAAGCCCTCGTGATGGCGCGTCCGCTCCACAATCGCCAGCATATAGTCGGCCAAAGCATCGTCAATCGCCACGGCCTCCACCTGCCGCTGGAGGCGCATCAACTCGCTGGTCTCCAACACCTGCCGGCCACCGGAAGCGGCGCGGGCGGTGCCGCGCAAAATGGCTCGTTCGCTGGCCCGGTCCGGGTAGCCGATCTCCAGTTTCATCAAGAAACGGTCCAGTTGGCTCTCTGGCAGAGGATACGTGCCGTGATGCTCCGCCGGGTTCTGCGTGGCGATCACCATGAAGGGCTCTTCCAGCGGATAGGTGCGCGCATCCACCGTCACCTGATGCTCATTCATCGCTTCCAGCAGAGCAGACTGCGTCTTGGGCGTCGCCCGGTTGATCTCATCGGCCAGCAGGAAGTTGGTAAACACCGGGCCCGGCTTGAACTCGAATTCCGTCGCCTGCGGACTATAAATCGTCACCCCGATAATGTCGCTGGGCAGCATGTCGCTGGTGCATTGCAAGCGATGAAAGCTGCACTTCACGCCGCGCGCCAATGCCGATGCCAGCGTCGTTTTCCCCACGCCTGGCACGTCCTCAATCAGCAGATGGCCGCGCGCCAACAAGCACACCAGCGACAGCCGCACCACCTCGTCCTTGCCCCGGATGGTCTCGCCCAAAGCATCTTCCAGGTCGCGTAAACGCTCCAGCGGCAGGCGATCCAGCGTTGGTTCCCCACCCGGGTCGGCCACCAAACTGGAATTCGAATTGTGGGGGGTGGTGGTCTCCATGCAAGCTACGCTATTCTGCGTGCCCTGATTTTACCATGCGCCTCCCGTTGACGCCCCGGAAAGCAGCATGCAATACTTCAATAGATAGTGAAGTAATGAAGACTACCGCGGTGGCCCGCAAATTGGAGCAGCCTGTTTGTGCCCCTGGTGAGCACCGGCGTCGTCGTCTGCCTCCTCCGGCCTCGCCCCAAGCCCTTGAACGCGCCGTCCGCATTTTCAAAGCCCTTGGCGATCCTCCCCGCCTGCGTCTGCTGGCGGTGCTCGCCCACGGCGAACTCTGTGTTTCCGAAATCGCCGGCATCGACGACGACGGCCTCTCCACTGTCTCCCAGCGTCTGCGGGTGCTGCGCTCCGCCGATCTGGTCAGCCGCCGCCGCGAGGGTCAACATATCCTCTACGGCCTCGCCGATGCCCACATCGGCGAATTGATCTCCCATGCTCTCGCGCACGCTACGGAAAACTTGCCCACCAAGCCGCCCGCGCTGAAGAAGGCGAAGAAAAGGACCTGAATTATCGTGAAGCTGATGACTCGCAGTACCCGTCAACGCCGGGCCATCCGGTCGGTTTTTGAACGCCTCAATCGTCCTTTGGGCCCCCAAGATGTTCTGCAAGAGGTGGCCCAGGTGGTGGAAGGCGTGGGCATTGCCACTGTTTATCGCACCATCAACACCCTGGTGGAAGAAGGCGCGCTGGTGAAGGTAGATCTCCCCGGCGAGGCCTCCCGCTACGAAGTCGCCGGTAAAGGCCATCATCACCACTTTCGTTGCCAGAAGTGCGATCAGGTCTTTGAGTTGAGCGGCTGTCTGGATGTCAAAAAAATGGTGCCGCCCGGTT